>JANOAQ010000405.1:0-3206 GCA_031411195.1 Burkholderiaceae bacterium
TTCGACACCAAGACCTACGAGCACCTGAAGTTCTACGTCGACACCCAGGCCTGGCTGCCTAAGAACGCGGTCATCGTCAACAAGGCCGCCTTCGACGCGCTGGACGCGCCCACCAAGGCCGCCCTGCTGAAGGCCGGCGCCGAAGCCGAGACCCGTGGCCTGGCCGTGTCCAAAGCCAAGAACACCGAGTACCTGGATTTGCTGAAGAAAAACGGCATGACCATCCTGCAGCCCAGCGCCGCGCTCAAGGCCGACATGAAGAAGGTGGGCGACACCATGCTCAAGGAATGGCTTGAAAAAGCCGGCCCCGAGGGCAAGGGCCTGATCGACGCATTCACCAAGTAACCTTTGTCGCACCTGCGTCCCGGCAAAGCCGGGTCCACCGCGACCACTTGGAAAGTGCTCTGGCTATGCGCCGACTCTTGAATGGCCTGTACGACACCTGCGCGGCGCTGGCTGCCTTGTGCATGGTGGCGTTGCTGGTGATGGTGATGCTGGGCATCGTCAGCCGTCTGCTGCACTTCCATGTGCCGGGTACCGATGCCTATGCGGGTTACCTGATGGCCGGCGCCGGCTTCCTGGCATTGGCGCACACGCTCAAGCGCGGTGAGCACATCCGCGTCACCCTGCTGCTGTCGTCGCTGCAGGGTGGTGCGCGCCGTGCGCTGGAGCTGTGGGCCCTGGCGGCCGCCAGCGGCCTGGCCGGGCTGATGGCCTTCTACAGCGCGCGCCTGGTGTGGCAATCACGCGCCTTCAACGACATCTCCACCGGCAACGACGCCACCCCGCTGTGGCTGCCGCAATTGGTCATGGCCGTCGGCACACTGGTGCTGCTGATCGCCTTTGTCGATGGGCTGGTGCTTGAATGGCGCGGCCAGCGCACCCAGCCCGCCAGCGATGAACCACTGCGCAATGAATGAGGGGCTCCCTTGAATGATCTGGCCATCACCGCGCTGCTGATCCTGTCGCTGTTCGCCATCCTGGGCACGGGGGTGTGGATCGGCCTGACGCTGTCGGGCGTGGCCTGGATCGGCATGCAGTTGTTCAGCAGTCGCCCGGCGGGCGACGCGATGGCTGTCACCGTCTGGGGATCGAGCAGCAGCTGGACGCTGACCGCCCTGCCGCTGTTCATCTGGATGGGCGAGATCCTGTTTCGCACCCGGCTGTCGAACGACATGTTCCGCGGTCTGGCGCCCTGGGTGCAGGCCCTGCCGGGCCGGCTGCTGCACACCAATGTCATCGGCTGCACCATCTTTGCGGCGGTGTCGGGCAGCAGCGCGGCCACCTGCGCCACCATCGGCAAGATGACGCTGCCCGAGCTCAAGCGCCGGGGCTACCCCGACGACATCTCGATCGGCTCGCTGGCCGGTGCCGGCACGCTGGGGCTGTTGATCCCGCCGTCCATCATCATGATCGTCTACGGCGTCAGCGCCGATGTGTCGATCTCCAAGCTCTTCATGGCCGGCGTGCTGCCGGGCATCCTGCTGGCCAGCCTGTTTTCGGGCTACCTGATCGTCTGGGCCTTGCTCAACCCCGGACGGGTGCCACCCGCCGATGCACCGATGACGCTGGGCCAGAAGCTGCACGAAAGCCGCCACCTGATCCCCGTGGTGCTGTTGATCGCCGCCGTGCTGGGCAGCATCTACAGCGGCGTGGCCACCGCCACTGAAGCGGCTGGCGTGGGCGTGCTGGGCTCGCTGGTGCTGTCGGCCGCGCAGGGCTCGCTGAGCTGGTCGACCTTCAAGGAATCGCTGCTGGGCGGCACCCGCCTGTACTGCATGATCGCCATGATCCTGGCCGGCGCCAGCTTCCTCACGCTGGCCATGGGTTACATCGGCCTGCCGCGCCACCTGGCCGAATGGATCGGTGGCCTGGGCCTGAGCCCGGTGGGCCTGCTCACGGTGCTGATGCTGTTCTACATCGTGCTGGGCTGCTTTCTCGATGGCATCTCGATGGTGGTGCTGACCATGGGGGTCATCCTGCCCACAGTGCAGAAGGCCGGCATCGACCTGCTGTGGTTCGGCATCTTCATCGTGCTGGTGGTCGAGATGGCGCAGATCACCCCGCCGGTGGGCTTCAACCTGTTCGTGCTCCAGGGCATGACGCGGCGCGAGATCGGCTGGCTGGCCAAGGTGACCTTGCCCTTCTTTTTCCTGATGGTGGCGGCCGTTGGCCTGATCTGGGTGTTTCCGGGCATCGTCACTTTCCTGCCGGCCCGCATGGGCTGAAGTGGCGCGCAGAGCGCGCGCTTTTCGCGGCATGGCGCGCTGCCAGGCTGCCTAGCATCGCCTGTAGCTGACAAGCCGGCCCATGGGGAGCCCGTGGCTTGGGGCAGCTAACTTGCCAGGGATGCCCATGTCCGACATGTCGTTGCCGCCACTCGCTTTGGTTCCGCTGGGCGCCCAGGTGCAGCCCAGGGGGAGCATGCCCGCTGCTGAGACAACCACGAACGAGCCCTATGTCTGGCCTGTCCCGCCGACGCCCGGATACCCGGCCCCACTAGCGATCACCGAGCCCGAACCTTGCGAGCTCGAAGGGCCTAACGGCAAGGTGAGCAAGGGCCGCCTGGTGGTCTTCGACCCCCTGGCCGACCATGTGCAGGTGAACATCCCGCCGGCGCGCGGCATCCTGCCACTGAAGCTGACGCAGTTTCGCCGCCTCACCCTCACCCGGCCGCTCGCGCCGGTGCCTGCCGTGTCGGACGATGAGTTCGAATCCACCACCCCGCTGCTGCCGCAGAACCTGCTGCAACCGTGTCGCCTGCGGTTCAAGAACGGTGACGAGGTCATCATCGAAACGCTGGGCCTGATCGAAACGCCGCCTGGCTTGTTCACCTTCACCCCCATGGATGTGGATGGCCGGGTGCAACGCAATTTTTTTCCGCGTGCCCTGCTCAACTCGGTGGAGCCAAACCCGCGCGAAATGCACCTGGACTTCGAGCACGAGGCCACCGAACCCATGCCGCTGGATGCGGCGCCGCCAGCGAGCAGCCCTGCCCCCACAACCCGTGCCCGCCAGTTGGACGAGCACCTGCTGGGCAAGCCCATCACCACCCCCGGGCAGTTGAGCGCGGCCCTCGACCAGCAAAGCCGCATGCCCATGGTGCGCATCGGCGAGGCCCTGGTGGCCATGGGCTTCATCACCGAAGAGAAGCTGGCAGAGGCGCTGCAACAGCAATCGCGTGACCGCAGCCTGCCGCTGGGTGA
>JANOAQ010000406.1:0-2716 GCA_031411195.1 Burkholderiaceae bacterium
CAATCTCAAAGACCCATCCACCGACGACCCCCAATGACCTCTTCCAGCAATTCCACCGAACGTGTCGATCCGGCCCTGGCGGCCGGCAACCAGCAGCCCCTGGCCGGCTATGCCGCCCAGAACTTTTTATGGCAGGTGGCGGGCGGCGTGGGCACCATCACCCTGCACCGGCCCGAGCGCAAGAACCCGCTGACCTTCAGCGCCTATGCCGAGCTGCGCGATCTGTTTGCCCGGCTCAAGCACGCCAGCGACGTGCATGCGGTGGTGGTCACCGGTGCGGGCGGCAACTTCTGCTCAGGCGGCGATGTGCACGAGATCATCGGTCCGCTGACCCGGCTGACAGCCCCCGAGCTGCTGATGTTCACCCGCATGACGGGTGACCTGGTCAAGCACATGCGTGGTTGCCCGCAGCCCATCGTGGCGGCCATCGACGGCGTATGCGCGGGGGCCGGCGCCATCATCGCGATGTCGTCCGATCTGCGGCTGGGCACGGCGCGCAGCAAGACGGCCTTCCTGTTCAACCGTGTGGGGCTGGCCGGCTGCGACATGGGTGCCTGCGCCATCCTGCCGCGCATCATCGGCCAGGGCCGGGCCAGTGACCTGCTGTACACCGGCCGCGGCCTGGGCGGTGAGGAGGGCGAGCGCTGGGGCTTCTTCAACCGACTGTGCGCCCCCGAAACCGTGCTGGCCGATGCCCAGGCCCTGGCCGCCGACTTGGTGGCCGGCCCCACCTTTGCCAACGGCATCACCAAGTCGATGCTGCAGCACGAGTGGGCCATGACCATCGAGCAGGCCATCGAGGCCGAAGCCCAGGCCCAGGCCCTGTGCATGCTGACGCAGGACTTCCACCGCGCCTACCACGCCTTCGTCGCCAAGCAAAAGCCAGTGTTCGAAGGCAACTGAAGCAGGAGCCCCCCATGACCCACGCCAAACAAGCACTGCTGCCGGCCGGCTGGCCAAGGCCCAAGGGCTACGCCAACGGTGTGGTGGTCAGCGGCCGCCAAGTGTTCATCGCCGGCATGATCGGCTGGGACGAACAAGGCCAGTTCCAGACCGACGACTTTGCCGCGCAAACCCGCCAGGCCCTGCAGCATGTGGTGGCTGTGCTGGCCGAGGCGGGCGGGCGGCCCGAGCACATCGTGCGCATGACCTGGTACGTGGTCGACAAGCGCGAGTACTTGGCCGCCGGCCGGGCGGTGGGCCGGGCCTTCAAGGAGGTGATCGGCCATTTCGACATCGCCATGACGGCGGTGCAGGTGGTGGCGCTGGTCGAAGACCGTGCCCGGGTCGAGATCGAGGTCACCGCCGTCATCCCGGATTGAGGTGTGCCATGTCGCCAACCCTGCAGCCCAGCGCTCACGTAGACACCTTTGCGCGTGACCGGCTGCCGGCCCAGGCCGACCAGCCCGAGTTCCTCTTCGACCTGCCTGAGCTGCAATTTGCCGACCGGCTGAACTGCGCCACCGAGTTGCTGGACCAGGCCGTCGCCCGCGGCTGGGGCGAGCGGCCTTGCGTCATCGCGCCCGATGGCACGGTGTGGACCTACGCCGAACTGCAGCGCCAGGCCAACCGCATCGCCCATGTGCTGGTGCGGGACATGGGCCTGCAGCCGGGCAACCGGGTGCTGCTGCGCGCGCCCAACAGCCCCCTGCTGGCGGCGTGCTGGTTTGCGGTGATGAAGGCGGGCGGCATCGCGGTGGGCACCATGCCCATGCTGCGCGCCAAGGAGCTGGGCCAGATCATCGACAAGGCCCGCGTGAGCCACGCCTTGTGCGATGCGGCCCTGGCCGACGAGCTGGGCCTGGCGGCCGCGCAATCACCCACGCTGCGCGAGGTGCGCCACTTCGGCGGCGGCGCGTGTGAACACGGCCTGGAGGCCCGCGCCGCGCGCCAGAGCGATGTGTTCAACAACGTGGACACCGCTGCCGACGATGTGTGCCTGCTGGCCTTCACCAGCGGCACCACCGGCCAGCCCAAGGCCACCATGCACTTGCACCGCGATGTGATGGCGGCCTGCATGTGCTTTGCACCGCACGTGCTGCGCCCCGTTGCCGACGATGTGTTCATCGGCAGCCCGCCGCTGGCCTTCACCTTCGGCCTGGGCGGGTTGCTGCTGTTCCCGCTGAGCGTGGGCGCGGCCACGGTGTTGCTGGCCAAGGCATCACCGGCCGACTTGCTCGACGGCATCGCCCAGCATGGCGCCACGGTGCTGTTCACCGCGCCCACCTCGTACCGGGCGATGGCCGACGCGGCGCAGCAGCGAAAGCTGGCAGTGGGGCAGGGCGGCACGCTGCGCCAGTGCGTGTCAGCCGGCGAGGTGCTGCCCGCGGCCACCCGCGCACTGTGGCTGGCCGCCACCGGCATCACGTTGATCGACGGCATCGGCGCCACCGAGTTGCTGCACATCTTCATCTCGGCCGACGAGGCCAGCGCGCGGCCCGGTGCCACCGGCAAAGCCATCCCCGGCTACCGCGCCTGTGTGGTCGATGCGCAGTTGCAGCCGGTGCCAGTTGGCACGGTGGGCCGCCTGGCCGTCAAAGGCCCCACCGGCTGCCGCTACCTGGACGACGCCCGCCAGGCCAGTTATGTGCAAGGCGGCTGGAACCTGACCGGTGACGCCTACCTGCAAGACGCCGACGGTTACTTCCACTACCAGAGCCGCACCGACGACATGATCATTTCGGCCGGCTACAACATCGCCGGGCCCGAGGTCGAA
>JANOAQ010000407.1:0-5460 GCA_031411195.1 Burkholderiaceae bacterium
AAGATCAATACCAGCCCCACCGACCACCGCCCGCTCGAGCAAATGCAGTTGCAGCGCTTCGACGGCAAGCGCTGGGTGCGCTTCGGGCAGATCTTCGAAGGCTCGGCGATCTGACGCTGCTGGGGGCCGCGGCCTGCGGCCTGGTGCGCATGATTCAGAACAAGCGGCCCTGCCCGTCATCGACGGGCGGGGCCGCCCGCTTGGTGCGTGCGCCCGACGGCGGCAAGCCGCTTTTGCGCGAGCCGTGCCGCTGCTGGATGGCGTTTGACTCGGTGCGGGCCGGCGCCGTCTGGCGCAGAGGGTACAACTGCTGCTTGGCGGCTGCCACGGCGGTGCGCTCGTCGACGATGGGTGCAGGGTAGGCGGCGGTGCCGAACTCGGGAACCCATTGCCGGATGTAGCGGCCCTGCGGATCATGGTCAAGCGCTTGCTTGGCCGGTGAGTAGATGCGCAGCGTATTGATGCCGGTGGTGCCCGATTGCATCTGCATCTGGCTCCAGTGGATGCCGGGCTCGAAATCGAGAAACTGCCGCGCAAGAAACAAGCCGGGCTCCCGCCAATGCAACCAAAGGTGGTAGGCCGCAAAGCTGACCAGCATGGCCCGCATGCGAAAGTTCAACCAGCCGGTGGCACGCAGCTGGCGCATGCAGGCGTCCACCATCGGGTAGCCGGTGCGGCCTTCGCACCAGGCCTGCAGGCGCTCGTGGTCGGCGGGTGCCAGATCGCTGCCATCACCTGGGCGCAGGCCGTCCACCGCGCGCGCAAAGTTGCGCCACTCGATGGCAGGTTCGTCTTCGAGCTTCTGCATGAAGTGGCAATGCCAGCGCAGGCGGCCGGCAAAGCCGCGCAGGCTGTAGGCCAGCTCGCGGCTGCCGGTGGTGCGGATGGCCGCTTCGGTGGCCTGGTGCACCGTGCGCAGCGACAGCGTGCCGAAGGCCAGGTACTCGGACAGCCGGCTGCAGCCGGCTTCGGCCGTCAGCGGGCTGGACAGGTTCTTGCGGTAGCCCAGGGCGCGGCCTGCCAGAAAACCCTGCAGCACTTGCTGAGCGGCGGCCTCGCCGGCGGCCGCCAGCGCGCCCGGTGAAGCGTGCACCCCCAGGCCATGCAGGCTGGGCAGCACGGGCGCCAAGGCGAACCCCGGTGCAGCGCGAAACCCCGCCGGCACGTCCAGCGCCGGGCTGTCCATGCGTTGCTGCCAGCGGCCGGCCCAGCCTCGCCTATCTTTCAGCCGGCGCACCACACCGTTCTGCGGCCATTCGGTCCAGGCCACGCCGCTGGCACGGCACCAGCGGGCCACCGATTTGTCCCGTACATAGCTCCAGCCCGTGCCGGTTTCTTCATGGCTGAAGAGCTGGGTGAAGTGGAACTCGCGCTGCAACTGGGACAGCACCTGCACGGCTTCACCCACGCGCACGACCAGGGGCAGCCCGCGCGCTGCCAGGGCTTCGGCCAGCGGTGTAACGCAGTTCAGCAGGTAGGCGACATGGCGCGGGTGGCATTCGGGGCTGTGCAGCCAGGCGGGCTCAATGACCAGCAACGCGAGCGCGGCATCCAGGTGCTGCGCTTCGGCCAGCGGTGCGTGGTCGAGCAGGCGCAGATCACGCTTGAACCAGACGACGCCACCGGTCATGGCCACCTGACCGGGCGCTGAGGCGCCCAGGTCGGGCGGGTCGCCCGGCACCAGAGTCGGGTGGGTTCAACCACGGGCCGCCTTGGCACGCCTGCAAGCATCGGAGCAGTACTTCACCTCATGCCAGGTTCTGGCCCAGCGACGGCGCCAGCTCATGGGCCGACCGCAGGCCTGGCAGGGCTTGCTGGGCAGGGCGGCCTTGTTGCCACGGAAACAGGCGCTTGCTGAAGGCATCCACCAAATACTAGCCTTTACGAGTTCGTACATCGTTCATGCCAGAGAGTGCCGATGAAAAAGTATTGATAATACGATTCAATATCGATTCATAAATTCGCGGCTGTGGAAAAAGACAAAACATCACCCAAACCCCTGACGGACCAAAGTTTGACCATCGGCGGGCTCTCGCAGGCTGAAGCCAGCCACCGCAGTGGTGCTGTGGCGCGCATGCTGCGCATGCCGGTGGCCACGCTGCGGGTTTGGGAGCGGCGGTATGCGCTGACCAACACGGTGCTGTCGGCAGGGGGCCAGCGCCTCTACTCGGCCAGCGATGTGCGCCGCCTGGCTTTGATCAAGCAACTGGTCGACCTGGGTCATGCCATCGGCAGCCTGGCCGCCATGGACATGGCGCAGTTGCAACAGGTGGCCACCACCCATGCGCAGGCACTGGCCGACACCCAAGCCGGGCGTGCTGCAGGGCGGGGCATCGCTGGCGCAGCACAGGCCAGGCGGGCGCCAAGGGCGGCACAAACTTCGCCGGCGGCACGGCCCTGGCGCCTGGTGGTGGTGGGCTCTGGTTTGGCTGCACGCTTGAAGCGGCCGACCCTGTTGCGGCAATTGGGCCGGCCTGTGCAATTGCTGGGGCCCTACACCGACCTGGCGCAGGCCGATGCCGCGCTGGCCACACTGGCAGGCACCGCTGACGCCGGCCCTGCCGATGCCTGGCTGCTGCAACAGCCCCAGTTGCAGGCCGGCTGGCTGGCAGCCGCCGAAGCCGCTGCGCCCCATTGGGCGCAATCACCGCAACGACCGCCAATGGCCGTGTTGTATGGCTTTGCAGCCGATGCGGTTTGCGAGGCGCTGGCCGCTCAAGGTGTGGTGCTGCTGCGCGAGCCCCAGCCCGACGCAGTGCTGGCGCAATGGCTGCGGCACTGGGCCGGCCATTCAACGCCGCCCGCAACGGCTGCAGCTCTGCCCCGGCCGATCGGCAACCGGCCCCCAACGCCTGCCCGTTGGAGCGACGCTGCCTTGGCTGATTTTGCGGCGCTGTCCTCCACCGTGGCCTGTGAATGCCCCGTGCACGTGGCCGAGTTGCTGGTGCAATTGGGGCGATTCGAGAGCTACAGCGCTCAATGCGAACAACTCGGCCCTGCCGATGCCGAACTGCATGCCTACCTGGGCCACGTGGCGGCCGAGGCACGGGCCAGCTTCGAGGCCGCGCTGGAGCAGGTGGCGCTGCGCGAGGGGCTGCTGCTGCCACCGTCGCCGCTTTAGTCGCTGTCGTTGCCGGTGGTGGCGCTGTTGCCGTCGGGCGGGCAGCGCTTGGCCTGCGTTGCCTGCGCAGCCAGGATGCGCAGGCTCAGGCCATCGGCCCAGACTGCATAGCCTTCTGCACTGGGATGGATGCCGTCAGCCGCCATGCCGGCCGTGGTGGTCGATTCCGGGTGACAGTGCAGGATGCGCCCGACCTGTTCCATCAGCAGTCGGGCCAGGCTTTGGTTCATCTGCCTGGCCCAGCGGCCCATGAACCAGCGCAGCGGTTGCGGCAGCGCCAGGCAGGCATGCATCGGTGGCACGGCACTGTGCACCAGCAAAGCCGGTGCAAAGCGCAGGTCGATCAGCTCGGCCAGGCGGGTTTGCCACCGGGCCCACTGCAGCGGCGGGCACAAGCGGGTGGCGTCGTTGGCGCCCATCGACAGCACGACCACGTCGAAGCTTGCGCTGGGTTCGATCTGCAGCAGCTTCAGCAGCCCTGGCGAATCGAGCCCGTTGGCCGCCAGCACACACCACTGCACGGTGTGATGCAGGCTGAGGCACCGCACGAGTTGGCCGCACAGCGCCAGGTCCTGGGTGGGGGCGCCCACGCCTGCGGCCCCCGAGTCGCCCGCCACCAACAAACGGATCAGCGGGCCCCGGCCGGCGATGCCTTCGCGCTCGCCCGGTGGCTCTGGCATGCGTGGCGTAACCCGCCGCACGTGCCAGGCCTGTAGCCAAAGCAGCGGCGCCAGCAGCCACAACAGTGGCAAGTGCTGCCACTGGGCGGCCAGAGGCACGCTGGCCTGGACCGCGCGTTCGAGCGCAGGCACGAATTTCATGGGGTCGTCGGTGCTTGCACTGCCGAGACGGGCTGAGCCTGGGGATCGGGATCGGGCGCCGCCCGATTGCCATCCGGCCTGGACCACCGCTGCGCCGCAGCACCGCCGCCCAGGCCGACAGTCAGCACGGCGACGATCAAGCTCCAGAGATACAGCGCCTTGCCGTGCCCGAACGGATGCTCTGGCGTGGCCGGCCGCAAGCTCAGGTGGATGCCCACCCGCAGGAGCACACCGTTGAAGCTGCCAACCGACGAGTGAGTGCCTTGCGACAACATGGCCGGGCCGCCGGTGATGCCAGCCACCACCCGCTTGGTGACGGCGATGGCGACATTGGCCGCGATGGCCGCATGGATGACCAGCTTGGACGGTGTCAGCCGCGGGGGCCCGATCGGGCGGCTGCGCACCGGGCGGGCTTTCAGCTTCAGGCAACGGCCCCGAACAGGGCCCCGGCGCCGGCGGTGACGGCCATTGCGGCGGCGCCCCAGAATGCGACGCGCCACGTGCCACCCCACACGGGTGCGCCGCCCACCTGGGCCGAGAGCGCACCCAGCCCGGCCAGAAATGCCAACGACGACAGCGACACCCAGAAAATCAACTGCGCTGGCCAGGCCGTGGCAACGACGGCTATGGGCAGCACCGCGCCGACCGAAAAGCTGGCTGCCGATGCCCAGGCCGCTTGCATCGGGCGCGCCGCAGTCGTGTCGCTGAAACCCAACTCGTCGCGGGCATGTGCCCCCAGCGCGTCATGGGCTGTCAGTTTGGCGGCCACCTGATCGGCCAGCGGCTGGTCCAGGCCCCGCCCTGCATAGATGCCTGCCAACTCGCGCAGTTCAGCCGCGGGGTTTTGTTTCAATTCGGCACGCTCTCTTGCCAGGTCAGCGGCTTCGGTGTCGGCCTGGGAATGCACGGAAACAAATTCACCCGCCGCCATCGACATGGCGCCAGCGATCAAGCCCGAGACGCTGGTCAGCAGGATCGTGCGGTGCTCAGCGCCTGCCGCAGCCACGCCCAACACCAGGCTGGCGGTCGAGACGATGCCGTCGTTGGCGCCGAGCACGGCGGCGCGCAACCAGCCGATGCGATCGCCGTGGTGGTGTTCAGCATGGCTACGCATGGCAGGCGGTGGGCGAGGGCACAGATCAGTCTGGCACCCGGCGCACCCGGCGACTGTTCGCTGACGAACGCATCGCAGATGCAACTCAGCACCGTGGCCTTGCCGCGGCGGCGGAGCAAAAGAACCGCAGCCTCAGCGCGGGTTGACGATCAGCCGACGAAGCCCAGCCCATTGCCGGCGAATGCACCGCCCGGTCAGCAGGCCGCTCGGTCCAAAGGCGCGGTCGCCCACTTTGCCGGGCTGTCTTGTACCTGCAAACGGGCGCCGCGCTGGTGCGTCATGCACGGGCGCTGCGAATGAGCTTCTTGTTGACGAATTCCTGGATGCCCATGCGGCTCAGCTCGCGGCCGTAACCCGAGCGCTTGACGCCGCCGAACGGCAGTTCGGGCAACGACACCGCCGCG
>JANOAQ010000408.1:0-2975 GCA_031411195.1 Burkholderiaceae bacterium
TCGTTGACGAACAGGCCCTGGCGGCCGCTCACCGGGTGGGTGCGCACCACAGGGTGCAGGCGCGGAGGGTGGTCGTGGCGGGCTTTTTCCCACTGCACCTTCTCGGCCGGCGTGCGGGCAAAGCGGTGGGCCGGAAAGCTCTTGAGAAAGTCGTGCTCGGCGTTCAGGCCGGTCAGCATCCGGCGGTAGGGCGCCGACAGCGATTCGTACGCCGCGATACCGCTGGCCCACAGTGTGTCGCCACCGCGCGGCGGCAGCACCTGCGCCGACAGGATGGCGCCCATGGCCGGTGCCGCCAGAAAGGTGACATCGGTGTGCCAGTTGTCGTTGTCGGGCGGGTTGTCGTGGCTGGTGTCCAGCACGATGATCTGCGGCACGCCTGGCGCCTGCGGGTACACCGGGTGGATGTGCAACTCACCAAACTGGGCGGCCAGGGCCTTTTGCGCGGCAGGCTGGATGGGCTGGTTCTCGAAGAACAGCACATGGTGCTCGAGCAGGGCGGCCAGCAGGGTATCGCGCTGGGCATCGCTGACGCCTTGCGACAAGTTCACGCCGCTGACCAGCGCGCCGATGGCGGGGCCGAAGGGTTGCACGGTGATGGAAGCGTTGCTCATGGGCGGTTGTCTCAGACCGGTTGGAGGTGAAGAACATTGTCGGCCCGGCAGGCGGCCAGGCCATTGGCCAGGGCATGCTGTGGCAACTGGCCTTTCAGGCCGATGGCCACCACCGCTGCGCCGTGGGCAGGCGCGTCGGTGTGGCGACGAAACGAGGCATGGCGGCCCGCCCACTGCAGCTGCAGCCAGTGGCCATCGGCCAGCGGCAGCCAGCCTTTCAGGCGCAGCACACCGGGCGGCAAGGCCCGCAGCCAGGCGCGCAAGCGGGCTTCGTCGAAGGTACCGGTGGTTTCGGTTTGCCAGGCCGTAAAGCGTTGGTCGTGCGCGGCGGGCAGGGCAGCGAGGCCGCCGCCGCGCGGCTGGTACAGCGGGCTGGCCAGCAGCGCTAGCGGCAGATCCGCCTGGGTGGTTGGCAGCACCGGTGCGGCGGTGGCGCCCCGCTGCGTGGCGTCCTGCAGCACCCAATGCCGGGCGGCGGCCAGTTCATCGGCGGTGGCCAGGTCGGCCTTGTTCAGCACCACCAGGTCGGCATGGGCCAGCGGGCGCGTCAGGCTGTCGGTGAGCAGCGGGTCGGCCAGTTGGCCAGCCACCGCCACCGCATCGACCAGCACGATGACACCGGCCAGTTGCAGGCGCGGCTCGGCCAGGGCGTACTGCGCGATGCGCCAGGGGTCGCTGACGCCGCTGGCTTCGACCACCACCGCATCGAACGGTGGCTGGGCGGCCAGCAGCTGCAGCAGCGCCTGGCCCAGGTCGTCGCCGATGCTGCAGCACACGCAGCCGTTGCTCAACGCGATGGTGTCGGCCCCGGCACTGGCCACCAGGGCGGCGTCGAGGTTGATGGTGCCGAAGTCGTTCACCAGCACCGCGATGCGTTGCCCATTTGCTTGCCCCTGCGCCGCAGTCAACCAGCGCTGCAGCAGCGTGGTCTTGCCCGCGCCGAGAAAGCCGCCAATGACGGTGAAGGGAATGCGATGCACTGCAGGGCCTGGCCGAGTGGACGGCGGCTCAGCCGGCGCCGGGCCGCCCCAAGGCGGCTGAGCG
The DNA here is from genome assembly GCA_031411195.1 of Burkholderiaceae bacterium. GTDB lineage: Bacteria > Pseudomonadota > Gammaproteobacteria > Burkholderiales > Burkholderiaceae_C > Pseudaquabacterium. Next base: position 1,659 of record JANOAQ010000408.1, read on the forward strand.
CCCCCTCGGGGGGCAGGAGCGAAGCGACGTGGGGGCAGACATCTCTCAGACCACCGGCAGCGTGCCGGCCTGGAACACCCGGCCCGACAGCACCGTGCCCCACACCCGCACGTCCTTCAGCGCCATCGGGTCGACGGTGGTGGGGTCGTCTTCGAGCACGGCAAAGTCGGCGCGCTTGCCGCATTCGATGCTGCCGATCTCATGGTCGAGCTTGAGCGTGAAGGCCGCGCCCCGGGTGATGGCGTGCAGGGCTTCGTCCACGCGTATGCGCTCGCTCGCGCCCAGCACCCGGCCCTGGGGCGTGACGCGGTTGACGGCGCACCAGGCGGTGAACAGCGGCGCCAGCGGGGTGACCGGCGCATCGCTGTGGATGGCCAGGGCGACGCCTTCGTCCAGCGCGGTGCGGCAGGCGTCGATGCGCTCGGCGCGGTCGGGGCCCATGGTCATCTCGACATGCTGGTCGCCCCAGTACCAAACATGATTGGCAAACAGGTTGGCGCACAGCCCCAGCGCGCCCATGCGCTTGAACATCGGCCGGTCGATCATCTGGCCGTGCTGCAGGGTGTGGCGGTGGTCGGGCCGCGGTGCGCGGGTGAGCACCCGCTCGACGGCGTCGATGGCCACGGCGCTGGCTTCGTCGCCGTTGGTGTGGGTGTGGATCAGAAGGCCGGCGCGGTGGTAGGTTTCAAAGTCGGCTTCGTACTGGGCCGGGGCCGTCACCCAGATGCCGTTGGGCTCACCATGGACATAGCCCGGCCAGCGCAGGCGGGCCGAATAGCCCTGGATCGAGCCGTCCAGCATCATCTTGACCAGGCCGAAGCGCAGCTTGTCGGTGCTGGTGGCGGCCAGGGCCTTGACATGCTCGGCACCCGCCGCGGCGGCATGGGTGCCGTGGAAGGACTGGAAGGCCGGCAGGATGCGCACCGGAAACCCATCATCGGCAGTCTGGCGGCGCAGCACCGCCAGGTCGGCTTCGGTCAGGCGGTTGACCAGGTCAGTGGCCGTGGTCACACCCTGCAGGCAGGCGATGGCGCCAAACGCCCGCAGGCCGCCATCGGTCATCGGGCCCTGCAGGCCGGCGCCGCCGATGGTCTTGAACACCAGGTACATGGCCGAAGGCTCTTGCAGCTCGCCATTGGGCTGGCCGGCCTGGGGGCCGGTGGTGTACTTCATCACCCCTTCCACTTCAGTGTCGGCGGTGATGCCGGCGCGCTGCAGCATGGCGCCGTTCACGTTCAGCAAATGGCCGTTGGCATGCGCCACCACGATGGGGCGGCGGCCGTTGCCCACACGATCCAGATGCTCGGTGGTCATGCG
>JANOAQ010000409.1:0-10123 GCA_031411195.1 Burkholderiaceae bacterium
AGCGTGACGGCCCTGCTCGAAGGCGTGGGCTCGGGCGCGGTGAGCAACCCGGTCAATGACGTGCAGCATGCGGGGCTGATCCTGGTGATCGGCAGCAACCCCGGCAGCAACCACCCGGTGGCCGCCACCTGGATGAAAAACGCCGCCGCGCGACACCAAGATCGTGGTGGCCGACCCGCGCCGCACCGACCTGGCCCGCCACGCCTGGCGCACGCTGCAGTTCAAGCCCGACACCGACGTGGCCATGCTCAACGCGATGATCCACACCATCATCGAAGAAGGGCTCACCGACACCGCCTTCATCCGTGACCGCACCAGCCACTTCGACGAGCTGAAGGCTGCGGTGGCCGATTGCGCACCTGAGCGCATGGCGCCGATCTGCGGCATCGCGGCCGACACTTTGCGCGAAGTGGCGCGCGCCTACGCCACCAGCCCGGCATCCATGATCTTGTGGGGCATGGGCGTCAGCCAGCATGTGCACGGCACCGACAACGCACGCTGCCTGATCGCGCTGGCCAGCATCACCGGCCAGATCGGCAAGCCCGGCAGCGGCCTGCACCCGCTGCGTGGGCAAAACAATGTGCAAGGCGCCAGCGACGCGGGGCTGATCCCGATGATGTTTCCCAACTACCAGCGGGTGGACAACCCGCAGGTTCACGCCTGGTTCGAAGACTTCTGGCAGACCCCGCTGGACGCCACGCCGGGCCTGACGGTGGTGGAGATCCTGCACAAGGCCCTGGCCGACGAGGCCGACCCGCAGAAGATCCGCGGCATGCTCATCATGGGCGAGAACCCGGCCATGAGCGACCCCGACCTCAACCATGCCCGCGCCGGGCTGGCCAGCCTGCAGCACCTGGTGGTGCAAGACCTGTTCATGACCGAAACCGCCTGGCTGGCCGATGTGGTGCTGCCGGCCAGCGCCTGGCCCGAAAAGACTGGCACGGTGACCAACACCGACCGCATGCTGCAGCTGGGCCGCCGCGCCATCGACGCACCCGGTGATGCGCGGCAAGACCTGTGGATCATCCAGCAGTTGGCGCAGCGCCTGGGCCTGCACTGGCACTACCCGGGTGAAGAAAGCGGCGTGGCGGCGGTGTACGAAGAACTGCGCCAGGCCATGCACGGTGTGATTGCCGGCGTGCCCTGGCAGAGGCTGGAACGCGAAGGCTGCGTGACCTACCCCTGCCTGAGCGAAGACGAACCGGGCCAGAGCATTGTTTTCACCGAGCGCTTTGCCACCGCCGATGGCCGCGTGCGGCTGGTGGGCTCGCCCTTGATCACGGCCCACGAGCGGCCCGATGCCGACTACCCGTTCGTGCTGATCACCGGCCGCCAGCTGGAGCACTGGCACACCGGCAGCATGACCCGGCGCAGCATGGTGCTCGATGCGGTGGAGCCACTGGCCACCGCCAGTTTCAACGGCGCCGAGTTGCAGCGTCTGGGCCTGCAGGCCGGCGATGTGGTGACGGTGAGCAGCCGGCGTGGCTCGGTGGTGTTGCACGCCCGCCGCGACGATGGCACGCCCGATGGCACGGTGTTCATCCCCTTCGCCTATGCCGAGGCTGCGGCCAACCGGCTGACCAATCCGGCGTTGGATCCGCAGGCCAAGATCCCCGAGTTCAAGTACTGCGCGGTGCGGGTCGATGCGGGCGGCGAGCCGGTGGCGCCGGCCGGGTATGGCACGGGGGCTGTGGCTTGTTGAACCTGGGGGCGCCGCACAGCGGCCCCAGCGGCCCCAACTACGTGGATCGTTGACGCCGGGCAGGCGGCCATCGCGCCGCCACGGTGGCCAGGGCCTCGATCAGGTGATCGATGTCCGGCTGCCCCTCGCTTTGCGCCTCGTGGCAGCGCTGCGTCAAGCGGCGGACGGTTTGCTCGCGGTCCTCGCCCCAGTCCGACGCCAGGAAGCGGTGGTCGCGCTCGCTCAGCTTCAGCACCAGGATCTCGCCGGCCCAGGGGTCGTGCCTGGCGGCTTGGTCCAGCGGCAGCAGCAGGAACGCCGGCGATGCGTCGACGGCAGGCACCAGTACCGGCCTGTCAGCAGCCAGCGCCCGGTGGTGGTCGGCAGACAGCGCCGGCAATTGGGCCGGCAAGTAGCCCAGCCGTACCGCCGGCTGATTCGGTGTCAGCGCGTTGACCGGCTGCTGCGTGCGCAACACCACGCTGCGGTGGACCACGATGCTGTCCGGCACCTGGCGCGCACGGTCGCCCTTGAAGCGGGGGTGCCAGCACATGCTGCCGTCGGCACGGCGCCAGGGCAGCGCCTCGAGCGCCCGCCACGGCCCCTGCAACGACACATGCTGTGCCGCGTGGGGATCGGGCGGCGCCTTGTCCTCGCGACTTTTGCCGACATCCGGCGCGCCACGAACGATGTGCTGGTACTCGCTTTCCTCCAGACGCAAGCCTGCCTCGCGGGCTTGGTCCAGCATCCAGTCCAGGGCAATCTTCGACAGCCCCGAATTGCCCTCCGAATAGCCGCCACCCACGTCCTGGTGCACGCCGGCAAACCAGACCTCGCGCGCGTCCTGGTGCGCGCCCTTGCGCTGCCAGTGCATTTGCGGAAAGAACACCCGCTGCTCGTCCAGCGCGATCGCGTGGCGCACCGTGCGTACCGATTCGTTCTTCTCCTCGCCCGGAATGCGCACCGGGTCGAAGAGCCATCCGTACGATTTGACCGTGTCCCACAGACCGAGGAAATGGATCGGCAGCTGCCACGACGGCTTGCCGTCGCGGCCGGTGAACTGCCGCCCGTAGGTGCGCCTGAAGGTGGAGCGCAGCGCATAGAACGGTCCCTTGTCCTCGCGCTTGGAGGGGGGCCTTTCCAGGAAAAGCCCCATCGCATAGGGGATCAGGTTTTGGCTGCCTTTTTCAAAAAGGCCGCAGTGGTTGATGAAGCCGGCCAGCACACGTGCGGTGTAGGCCCCTCGGCTGAAGCCGAACAGGAATATGCGATCGCCGGGCTGGTAGGTGTCCATCAGGTAGGTGTAGGCCTCCTCGACATTGCGCATCAGGCCCACGCCGATGGCGCCCCCCAGCGCCTTGTTCAGCCCTCGGCCGATTGCTGTCTTGTAGCCGGCATCGCCCAGCGTACCCACGCCCGGGTCGTAGTAGATGCGCTGCCCCGCGTTGCGCTCACAGACCTGGAACAGCTTGATGACGTTGGTCCTCTGGTGGCTGAACTGGTTGCCGGTGCCGTCCAGGCACAACACGAGGTTGCGCGGCGGCGGCACGGTCTGGACAGTGGTCAGCAGAGGCTGCGCGGGCATGAAAGGCTCCGGTGGATCGCAGCCGGGACGCCGCGCACGGGGGAATCATGCGCCCTGTGGGCACGACGACCCGTGATGACCTCGACCACCGCAGGTGATGTTGCCCCCGCGTTCGACCTTGACCGGCGACCTCGTCAACCTGGCCACCCACCACCTGGGCCTGAGCCTGCTCGACTCGGGCGCGGGCCATTGCCCTATTGATCGCGCCCGGTTGGATTCGCGCAGCCATTTTTCGATCCGGCGCGAGCGCATCTCGCTCGGTAGGCCAACGCACCGACAGCGACGCCGGCATCGCCCATGCTGGGTTTCAGGAATCCGACAGCGCGCTTGTACCGCTCGCCCGAGGGCTCACACCAGATCCATCCATCTCAGGGGAAATCGCATGACGAAGATTGTTCTATTGGCTTGCAGCTTGCTGCTCGGCACCCCGGCTTTCGCCGACGATATTTCGCTGGGCAAGCCCGGTTACGGTGGCACGGGCTGCCCGGACGGCACGGTATCGGCCACGCTGAGCCCGGATGCCAAGTCCTTGAGCCTGCTGTTCGATCAATACCAGGTGGCGGTCGGTGGCACCACGGGCAAGAGTTTCGACCGCAAGAGCTGCAACATCGCCATCCCCGTGCACGTGCCTCAGGGCTTGAGCGTCTCGATCCTGAAGATCGACTACCGCGGCTTCAACCATCTGCCGCAATCGGCCACCTCGCAGTTCAATGTCGAGTACTTCTTTGCCGGAACCAGAGGGCCGTCGTTCCAGCGCACCTTCCGTGGCGTGCTCGATGAAGACTACCTGATCAACAACGAGTTGCTTGCGCAAGCCATCGTCTGGTCCGGTTGCGGCGCCGATGTGAACCTGCGCACCAACTCCAGCATGAGGGTGAGCACGACATCGAACAGAGAAGCCATGTCATCCATCGATTCCCAGGATGTCAATGCATCGATCGTCTATCACCTCCAGTGGCGCCGTTGCGGTTGACCGAACCCTAGGCGACGCCTGTGCTTGAGCGCTTCTCTGGTTCACTGCCATGATCATGAAAGCCATCGCGACGTGCCTGGGCGCTTGTGCCGCGTTGGCCGGCATGCCGGCCTGGGCGCAAGGCAGCAGCGGTTGCCCGGGCGGCAGCTACGCTGTGGTCCTGTCTCCCGATGGTGCGACGCTGAGCGTGCTGTTCGACCAGTTCACCTTGCAGACCACCGCTTCGACCACTGAGACGCAGCAACGCAAGTTCTGCCGCTTCTCGGTGCCATTGAGCTTGCCGGCCAGGCAGTCGATCGGTGTGTACAAGGTCGACTACCGCGGCTTCTCCCGGCTCGCCGCAAGGCAAGGGGCTGAACTCGACGTGCAGTACTTCCTCGGGCCACGCAACAACGCACACGGCCGTGTCTTCAAACGCAAGGTCAGAGGCCCGCAGGAAGGCGACTACCTGTTCTCCGAAACCATCGGGGCCGGGCAGATGAAACGCATGGGGTGCGGCGTCTCGGCGGTGCTGGACGTCGCCATCACCTTGAGTCTGAACGGCGATGTTCGCGCCGGCGACGCCATGGTCTCGCTCGACACCACGGATGCCGCGTCCAGAGGCGCATTGGTCTACCACCTCGACTTGAAGCCCTGTTCCTGACAGGCGCGCAACCGTTTGCCGTCATTTCCAGCATGCGGGCACGTACTCTGGTTGGCGCTCACCCGCCAGCGGTGGGCGTAGCGGCTCCTGATACTCCACGGTTCTGTCGGCCACCACGGTGACCGGCGGCACCGCCACCCTGCGGGCCGCAGCACCCGCCGGGGCGGCAAGCCGACCGGCCAGGGCGTCGCGCATACTGCAGGCGACCAACCAAGCCGAGGAGTTCGGGCTCATGGCAACGCGATCAGTTTGGATACGGCGCCCTGCGGCCGCTGGCAGGCGGTCCGTCGCGCCATGACAACGGTGAGCGAACCATTGACGCAGGTCACCCGCGGCCAGAGCGGCACGGCGACGCAGGTCGGGCCGTGCCCGCCGCCGGGCACCGGGCCGCTGTTCATCGTCTTCAATGTCGGCGCGGGCGCGGGTTCTGCAGACCTGGCACATGCGGCTATCCAGCAGGCCTGCGCTGCGGCCGGACGCACCTTCGAGCTGATGCACCTGGCCAGCCCCGGCGACCTGCCCGCCGTGGCCCGCCAGGCGGTGCAGCGCGCGCAGCAGGCCGGCGGTGTGGTGGTGGCAGCGGGCGGCGACGGCACGCTGAACGCCGTGGCGCAGGCCACGCTCGGCAGCGGCTGCCCATTCGGCGTGCTTCCGCAGGGCACGTTCAACTATTTCGGCCGCACCCACGGCATCCCGGCCGACACCGCGATGGCCATGCAGGTGCTGTTGCACGCGCCGGTGCAGGCGGTGCAGGTGGGCCTGGTCAACGGCCGTGTCTTCCTGGTCAACGCCAGCCTGGGCTTGTACCCCAAGCTGCTGGAAGAACGTGAAGGTTGGAAGCAGCAGTTCGGCCGCAGCCGGCTGGTGGCCTTCGGTGCCGGTCTGGTCACGCTGCTCAGCGGCTACCGCAGCCTGCGCCTGCGCATCGAGCTCGATGGCCAGACCCGTGATGTGCGCACGCCCACGCTGTTTGTCGGCAACAACGCCCTGCAGATGGAACAGCTCGGCTTGCCGCTGGCGCAGGCCATCGACCGCGGCGCGCTGGCCGCCATCATGCTGCGCCCGGTGCGGCGCCTGGCCATGCTGGCCCTGCTGCTGCGCGGCGCCTTCGGTCAGCTGGGCGATGCCGATCAGCTGTTGAGCCTGTCGTGCGCGCGGTTGAATGTGCGCATGGCCCGGCCCTTTGGCGCCCGCCGCATCAAGGTGGCCACCGATGGCGAGATCCAATGGCTGGCACTGCCGCTGCAATTTTCGGTGTCGCCCGAGCCGCTTTGGTTGATCCGCCCGACCACCCCGGCGCCCGAACGCCTGACGCCATGACCGTGCTGCTGCAGGTATCGGACCCCCATTTCGGCACCGAGCGTGCGCCGGTGGTGGCTGCGCTGGAGTCGCTGGTGCAGGCGCAGCGGCCGGATGTGCTGCTGCTGTCGGGCGACATCACCCAACGGGCGACGCGGGCGCAGTTTGCCTCGGCGCGTGCCTTCGTCGACCGCCTGCAGGTGCCGGCGGTGCTGGCGGTGCCGGGCAACCACGACATCCCGTTGTTCAACCTGGCGGCACGGCTGCTGTGGCCCTATGCACGGTATGGCCGGGCCTTTGGCACCGACCTGGAGCCGCAGTTCGAGAACGACGACGTGCTGGTGCTCGCGCTGAACACCACCCGGCGCTGGCGGCATGTGGATGGCGCCGTGAGCGCGGCACAGATCGAACGGGTGGCGCGACGCTGCGAACGGGCGCCGCCGACCCAGCGGTGTCTCGTCGTGGTCCACCAGCCGGTGGCGGTGACGCGGCCGCAGGACGCCCACAACCTGCTGCGCGGCCATGAGGCTGCGGTGCGCCGCTGGTCGGCGGCGGGCGTCGATGCGGTGCTGGGCGGACACATCCACCTGCCTTACGTGCTGGCGCTGCACCAGCGCTGGGCCGGCCTGCCCCGGCCGATCTGGGCGGTGCAGGCGGGCACGGCGGTGAGTCACCGGGTGCGGGCCGACGCCGGCAATTCGGTGAACCTGATTCGAATTCCTGGCCCGAGCGCCACGGCATCGGCCATCGCCGACCCGGCTGCGAACCCGATCCAGGTCGAGCGCTGGGACCATGTGGCGGCGGCATGCCGCTTCGAGTGCGTGGCGGTGCACCCACTGGTGGCGCCGCATGTCGGCTGACCCGTTGCTGGCGGCCACTGCCTGGCTGGGCGCCCATGCGATGGCGGTGTTCATGGCTCTGCTGGCTGCCCTGTTGCTGCTGGCGACCTTGCTCACCTGGCTCTGGCGCCGTCACTGGCTGCCGCGTGCGCAGGTGGCGCTGTCGCCGCTGGCAGCGCTGTTGCTGAACCTGGCCACCGGCTTGCTGATCGTCGTCGCCGCAGCGGCGGCATTTGCCGAGATTGCCGAGCACCTGGGCCCGGGCGGCCGCCTGGCGCTGGCCGACGAGGCTTTGTCCGCATCGATCGGCCGCCAGGTCGGCGCAGACACCGTACGGGCGTTTGCGTTGCTCACCCACCTGGGCGATGTGCGCCTGCTGGCCGGGCTGGGCGTGGTCGTGGCGTTGGCGCTTTTGTGGCGGGGCCAGCGCACGCTGGCACTGGGTTGGGTGCTGGCCCTGGCCGGCAATGCGGTGCTCAATCCGGCGCTCAAGCGCATTTTCGAGCGGGTACGCCCGGTGCACGACACCCGCTGGGTCGAGGCGACCGGCTGGAGCTTTCCCAGCGGTCACACTTCGGGCGCCACCGTGGCCTACGGCATGCTGGCCTACCTGGCGCTGCGCACGCTGCCGCCTGCGTGGCATCTGCCGGCAGTGCTGGGCGCCACGACCCTGGCTTTTACCGTCGGCAGCAGCCGGGTCTTCCTGCAGGTGCACTTTGTCAGCGACGTGGTGGCGGGCTTTGCATCGGGCACGGCCTGGCTGATGGTGTGCGTGATGAGCCTGGCGCTGAGCCGTCGCCGGCGCACGCGCTGAGGCAGGGCGGGTTCCGATCAAGACGCTGCCAGCCTGCAGCGCGGCGCTGGCTGCCGCTGACCGATACCCAGGCGGCCCCGAGCGCTGAGCTACGGGGATTGGATGCGCACTCGGGGTGCCACCCGGATGCCATCAAACCCATGCGTGTTCGCAAAAAGAATGTCACATCTGGTGACTGGAATCGGTTTAACAGACGGCCCGCCTTTCGGGCCAGACAAGACCCGGGCAACGCTTTTCCTGTCTGACGAAAGTGCGAATGCCTGGCGCCACCTGTACTGCGATCACCCTCGATTGCGAACTCTACTTTTAGAAACTGAGATTCACCCGCACAGGCCATGCCCGGTGAAAGGCGCCTTGCGGTCAAGCCGTGAACAGCCCCAGATTGCGCGTGCTGTAGTTGCCGATGTTGGGTGCCACCAAGGACAGGTTGGTGTCGCTCACGCCCATCCAGCGCGCCAAGGTGGAGGCCAACTGGTCCACCGCCGTGGTGGGCAAGAGGCGGCCTTGGCCCACGTCGTCCGGTCCGTTCACGCTGACCGAGGGCAGCGTGCCGTGGAAGCGCCCACCGGCCACCGCCCCACCAACCAGGAAGTGGTGGCTGCCCCAGCCATGGTCGCTGCCGTCGCCGTTGCTGGTGAGCGTGCGACCAAAATCGCTGGCAGTGAAGGCGGTGACCTGCCGGTCCACGCCCAGTTCAACGGTGGCGTCGTGGAAACTCTTGAGCGCGTTGCCCACCTGGGCCAACAGGCCCGGGTGTTGGTCGGGCAAGAAGTCGTGCAGATCAAAACCGCCCAGCGAGACAAAAAAGACCTGGCGGCGCGCCTCCAGCGGCGAGCGCGCCGCGATCATGCGCGCCACCATCTGCAGCTGCATGGCCAGTGGGTTGGTGCTGTCGAACACGGTGGTCAATGGTGCGGTAGTGGCCAAGGCGGAAGTCAGCGCGGCGTCAGCGTCGATCGCGCGGGTCATCACACGGGTGTGTTCTGCCTGCATCAGGTGCGGTCTGTTGGCTGTGACCAGCGAACGCAAGGCGGCGCTGCAGGCGGCAGAACCGAACAAGGGCGCGGCCGCGCCGCGCAACGCCACCGAACCGCTGGACGAGACTTGGTACTGCACGGCGGTTTGGCCGCTCATGAAAACCGCGTTGCCGCTGACGTTGACGCAGGTAAAGGTGGCCTTGTTGTTGGACGACAAAAAAAGGTCACCCACACGACCCCCCCAACCCGAGGTGGCGCCCTCGGGCAAGGAGCTTTGCCAGACCGACTGCTGGTCGTTGTGGGAAAAGAGTTTGGGCGGCAAGGGCACGCGCTTGGCGTTGTAGTCGGCCAGCGAGGTGGGCTGGATCAGCGTGCCCACGTTGAGCAAAACCCCCATGCGGCCGGCATCAAACAGCGTTTTCAGCGGCGCGAGTTCGGGCGCCAGTGCCATCTGGCGCGCATTGGGCAGGACCACGCTGGGCGTCAAGGCGGTGGCCGCCAGGTTGGCCCGCGCCGTGCCGATGCTGCCGCGGATGCGCAGGTACTCGGTGTGGCTGGTGCTGTCATAAGGCACCACCGTGTTGCCATGGTCGTTGGCGCCGTACAAGAACACGCAGACCAGCGCCTTGTAGTCAGGCGCCGTTTGCGCCGAAGCTTCGGCCATCGCGGCCAGATTCAGGGCCCAGGGTGTGGCGGCGCCGGCCAGCGTGAGTTGGCCGCCGCGACGCAGAAATTCGCGGCGGGTGGTGGGGCTCTTGGATGTGCTCATGGTCTTGGGGCCTTCAGATCTGCACCAGGTACTCGGGCGCACAAAGCACCAGGTGGATGCTGGCATACACGCGGTTGAGCTTGCCCGCGTCGGTGCTGGCGCTGATGCTGGCCACGGCGGTGGCGATGGTGGTCAAGGTGTCGGCGGCCAGGCCGTCGGCCGCCAGCAGCAGCGCCACACGGCGCACCAGTGCGGTGGCGTCGGTGGCCAGGGCCAGCTCGGCGCTGTAGTCGGGCACGGTTTCACCGGGGCCGTTGGCGATGAAGGTCTGAGCGTAGTTGGCCCAGCCCACCACGGTGGATTCGTTGGTGATCTGGAACTCGGGCGCGGTGACGCCCAGGCTGCCCAGCGGTGAATTGGGCGGCACATAACCGGGCCGATAGAAGTTGAAGACCGACGGCGCGCGCAAGGGGCTCTGGCCCAAGCGCGTGGCCGGGTCTGACAGGTTGCCGACGTCCCACAAGCCGGTCGGTGAGCTGAGCTTGAAGGTGCGCGCCCACTGCACAAAGCGCTGGATCGGCTGGCGAAGACGCCCGCGCGCGG
>JANOAQ010000410.1:0-3968 GCA_031411195.1 Burkholderiaceae bacterium
TGCGGGGTGAAAGCCCGTCCATTCTTCGAGGGCTGACACATCGGCATAGGTGGCAGGCACGTCGCCGGGCTGGATGTCCATCAGCACCTTCTGCGCGGCCTTGCCGGCATGGCGCTCGATGGCGTTGATGAAGTCCATCAACTGCACCGGGTTGTTGTTGCCGATGTTGAAAACGCGGTAAGGCGCCCAACTGGCGGCGGTGTCGGCGGCGTCTTTGTCGTAGCCGGCGTCGGCCTGCGGCGGGCGGTCGAGGGTGTGCACCACGCCGGTGGCGATGTCGTCGACGTAAGTGAAGTCGCGCACCATCTTGCCGTGGTTGAACACCTTGATCGGCTCGCCCGCCAGGATGGCCTTGGTGAACAGGAACAGCGCCATGTCGGGTCGACCCCAGGGGCCATAAACGGTGAAGAACCGCAGGCCGGTGGTGGGCAGGTTGAACAGGTGGCTGTAGGTGTGGGCCATCAGCTCGTTGGCCTTCTTGGTGGCCGCATACAGGCTGACGGGGTGGTCCACGCCATGGTGCTCGGAAAAGGGCATCACGGTATTACCGCCGTACACGCTGGAGCTGGACGCGTACACCAGGTGCTGCACGCCGTTGTGCCGGCAGCCTTCGAGGATGTTGGTGAAGCCGACGACGTTGCTGTCGATGTAGGCCAGCGGGTCGATCAGCGAGTGCCGTACCCCGGCCTGGGCAGCCAGGTGCACCACGCGGTCGAACTGCTCGGCCTTGAACATTTCAGGGACCCGAATGCGGTCTTCGACATCCATCTGCACAAAGCGGAAACCCGCGTCGCCGGTCAGCCGCGCCAGCCGGTCGCGCTTGAGCTGGGGGTCGTAGTAGGCGTTGAGGTTGTCCAGGCCGACGACGGTGTCGCCGCGATCAAGCAGCAGGCGGCTGACATGCGATCCGATGAAGCCGGCCGCGCCGGTGAGCAGTATTTTCATGGTTGAAATCTGATGGTGCGCCTGGAGTTACAGGCCGTGATGGCGCGGCGAATCCGGCACCTCCAACGGTTGGATTCTGACTTGGGTCGTCGATCCGGGCCGCGTCGATTTTGTGTCAGTCGCCACGCGCAGGTCATGCGCGTGAGCGAGACTGCGGCTCAGCGGGGCAAAATCAGAGTCGGGCCATTGGGCCCTGTCGGAGAACCGGAAACATGAAAATCACGGTGGTGGGGGCAGGCTACGTGGGCTTGGTGACGGGCGCGTGCTTGGCCGAAATGGGCAACCACGTGGTGTGCCTGGATGTTGACGAACGCAAGGTCAGCATGCTGCAAGGCGGCGAGGTGCCTATCCATGAGCCTGGTTTGGCGGAATTGATCCGGCGCAACGCTGCGGCAAGTCGCTTGCAGTTCACCACCGATGCCGCCGCTGCAGTGGCGCATGGAACCTTGCAGTTCATCGGCGTTGGAACGCCGCCAGATGAAGATGGGTCTGCCGACTTGCAGTACGTGTTGGCGGCGGCCGCCAACATTGGCCGCCACATGACCGACTACAAGGTCATCGTCGACAAGAGCACCGTGCCGGTCGGCACGGCCGACAAGGTTCGGCAGAAAATCGCCGCAACGCTGGCCGAGCGGGCGGTCGCGATCCCGTTTGCAGTGGTCAGCAACCCGGAATTTTTGAAAGAAGGCGCGGCAGTTGACGATTTCATGCGCCCCGATCGCATCATCATCGGCGTCGACGACGAGCAGGCCACGCTTTTGATGCGTGCGGTCTACTCGCCGTTCATGCGCAACCACGAGCGGCTGGTGGTGATGGATGTTCGCAGCGCTGAATTCACCAAATACGCCGCCAACGCCATGTTGGCGACTCGAATTAGTTTCATGAATGAGCTGGCATTGCTGGCAGAGCGGGTTGGCGCCGATATCGAATGGGTTCGCAAGGGGATCGGGACCGATTCACGTATCGGCTCGCACTTTCTCTATCCAGGCGTGGGCTACGGCGGGTCGTGCTTCCCGAAGGACGTCAAGGCGTTGATTCGCACTGGCGCCGAGCATGGCCTGTCCCTGGGTGTTCTGAAGGCGGTTGAAGCCGCGAATGAACGCCAGAAGCATGTGCTCGTCGATCGGGTCGTGGAGCGCTTCGGGGACGATCTTTCCGGGCGATGTTTCGCGCTTTGGGGCCTGGCCTTCAAGCCGAATACAGATGACATGCGTGAGGCACCCAGTCGGGTGGTCATCGAGGAATTGTCACGGCGCGGGGCGCGCATCCAAGCTTACGATCCCGTGGCCATGGACGAGGCGAGGCGTGCCTTGGGTCAGGTTGCCGGGCTTCATTTCTCAGACCATCAAAGCGATGCACTTCAAGGCGCCGATGCGCTGCTCATCGTGACCGAATGGAAAGAGTTCCGAACGCCTGATTTTGAAGTGATCAAGTCGACCCTGAAGCAGCCCTTGATCATCGATGGGCGCAACCTCTATGAGCCAGCATTGATGCGTATGCATGGCATCGACTACGTGGGTATCGGGCGAAGCACACGCATTGCAGGCCCGTCTTCTGATTGATTGACCGATAACAATGACCGAAGTGCCTTTGACACCTGCTCCACCCCGCCGCACTCCCGAGCACGCGCCGATGCAGCAGTTCGCCGTGCGTGACGGTCAGTTGGTGGTGGGCGGCGAGCTGCTCACCACGTTGGCGGCGCGGGTGGGCCAGACCCCCTTTTACGCCCATGACCGCAGCCTGCTGCGCGAGCGCGTGGCCCAGCTGCGGCGCACGCTGCCGCCATCGATCAAGCTGCACTACGCGATGAAGGCCAACCCGATGCCGGCGGTGGTGGGCCTGATGGCCGGCCTGGTCGACGGCATCGACGTGGCATCGGCTGGCGAGCTGAGGGTGGCACTCGATGCCGGTGCCAACCCCGCCGAGATCAGCTTTGCCGGCCCCGGCAAGCGCGAGAGCGAACTGCGCCAGGCGGTGGCTTCGCGCGTGCTGGTGAATGTGGAATCCCTGCGTGAGGTGACCTTGTTGGCCGGCATCTCGCGTGAGCTGGGCTTGCCCGCGCGGGTGGCCGTGCGCGTGAACCCCGACTTCGAGCTCAAGGGCTCGGGCATGAAGATGGGCGGCGGGCCCAAGCAGTTTGGTGTGGATGTGGAAGTGGTGCCCGAGCTGCTGGCCCGGGTGCAGGCGGGCGGTTTGCAGTTCGAGGGCTTCCACCTGTTTGCGGGTTCACAGAACCTGCGCACCGAGTCGATCTGCGAGGCCCAGCTCAAGTCGTACGAGCTGGCGCTGCGCCTGGCCCAGGCCTGCCCGCAGCCGGTGCGCTTTCTCAACCTGGGCGGCGGCTTCGGCATCCCCTACTTTCCGGGTGAGCAGCGGCTGGATCTGGCGCCCATCGCTGCCAACCTGGCCCACATCGCCGAACGCGCCCGCACCGAGTTGCCCCAGGCCGAGCTGGTGATCGAACTGGGTCGCTACCTGGTGGGTGAAGCCGGTATCTACGTCTGCAAGGTGCTCGACCGCAAGGTGTCGCGCGGGCAGGTATTTCTGGTCACCGATGGCGGCTTGCACCTCCACTTGTCGGCCTCGGGCAATTTTGGCCAGGTGGTGCGCAAGAACTACCCGGTCACCATCGGCAACAAGGCCGATTCGGCGCTGCGCGAAGTGGCGTCGGTGGTGGGCCCGCTGTGCACGCCACTCGATCTGCTGGCCGACCGCATGGACCTGGCGGCAGCGCAGGAGGGCGACCTGGTGGTCGTCTACCAGTCGGGCGCCTACGGTGCCAGTGCCAGCCCTCAGGCCTTTCTTGGCCACCCCCCTTGCGTGGACGTGCTGGTCTGAATCGGTTTGAATGGGGTCCCCTCGGTTGCGGGGCGTACGGCGCCGCCCCGCCCATCGGGTCTGTGCAGCGCCGGCTTGATTGACTAATATCGGCCGCTGTTGTCTACCCGGCCGCACGCCGCGTCACCATGTTGCGCTGTACCGATGTGAGTTTTGCTCGCCGTTTGCCGGCCAGGGCCCTGCCG
>JANOAQ010000411.1:0-5349 GCA_031411195.1 Burkholderiaceae bacterium
GTTTACAACGCGGCCGCCGCAGTGCGGGGTTTGCGGGGCTGGGGGGGGCGCCCCTCGGGGGGAGCGCCGCAGGCGCTTCGGGGGGAAATCAGCCCGCGAGCTTCTGTTCCAGCTGGGACTTGATCGCCAGTAGCTGCGCCGGCAGGCGGGCGGCCAGTTGCTGGAACAGCTCGCCGTGCAGGCCGAGCTCGGTCTGCCAAGCGGCGCGGTCGACTGATACCACCGTCTGGTACTGCTCGTGGCTGAAGTCCAGGCCGGTCCAGCTCAGGTCGTCGTAGCGGGGGCTGACGCCCAGCAGCGTGGCGTCGCCGCCGGCCGTGCCGTCCACGCGCTCGAGCATCCACTTGAGCACGCGCATGTTTTCGCCATAACCTGGCCAGGTGAACTTGCCGTCGGCGCCCTTGCGGAACCAGTTGACGCAGTAGATCTTCGGCAGTTGCGCCCCGGCCTGGGCCAGTTGCTCACCCAGCTTGAGCCAATGGCCGAAGTAGTCGCCCATGTGGTAACCCATGAACGGCAGCATGGCGAAGGGGTCGCGCCGCACCACGCCCTGCTGGCCGGCGGCCGCGGCGGTGGTTTCGCTGCCCATGGTGGCAGCCATGTACACACCTTCGGCCCAGTTGCGCGCTTCGGTGACCAGGGGCACGGTGGTGCTGCGGCGGCCGCCGAACATGAAGGCGTCGATGGCCACACCGGCGGCGTCGTCCCAGGCGGTGTCGAGCGCGGGATTGTTGGTGGCGGCCACGGTAAAGCGCGAGTTCGGGTGCGCGGCCTTGGCGCCGGTTTCCCTGGCGATGGCGGGTGTCCAATCCTTGCCCTGCCAGTCGATCAGGTGGTCGGGGGTGTCGCCGTCGATGCCTTCCCACCACACGTCGCCGTCGTCGGTGAGGGCCACATTGGTGAAGATCACGTCGCGCTTGAGCGAATCCATGCAGTTCGGATTCGTCTTGTAGTTGGTGCCAGGCGCCACACCGAAGTAACCCGCCTCGGGGTTGATGGCCATCAGCCGCCCCTTCGCATTGGGCTTGATCCAGGCGATGTCGTCACCGATGGTGGTGACCTTCCAGCCGTCCAGCGCCTTGGGCGGCACCAGCATCGCGAAGTTCGTCTTTCCGCAGGCGCTGGGGAAGGCGGCGGCCACGTGGTACTTCTTGCCGGCGGGCGAAGTGACGCCCAGGATCAGCATGTGCTCGGCCAGCCAGCCCTGGGCCTTGCCCATGGTGCTGGCGATGCGCAGCGCAAAGCACTTCTTGCCCAGCAGGGCGTTGCCGCCGTAGCCCGAGCCGTAGGACCAGATCTCGCCGGTCTCGGGGTAGTGCACGATGTACTTGGTCTTGTTGCAGGGCCAGGTGGCGCTTGGTTCGCCAGCCTGCAGGGGGGCGCCCACGGTGTGCATGCAGGGCACGAAGTGGCCGTCGCTGCCCAGCACGTCGAACACGGTGCGGCCCATGCGGGTCATGATGCGCATGTTGACAGCCACGTAGGCGCTGTCGCTGAGCTCCACGCCGATGTGGGCGATGGGCGAGCCCAGCGGGCCCATGCTGAAGGGCACCACGTACATGGTGCGGCCCTTCATGCAGCCCTTGAAGAGGGCCGGCGTGCCGTCGTCCTGGCCGCCTTGCAGCAGCTTGCGCATGTCGGCCGGAGCCATCCAGTTGTTGGTGGGGCCGGCATCTTCCTTTTGCGTGCTGCAGATGTAGGTGCGGTCTTCCACGCGGGCCACGTCGCTCGGGTCGCTGCAGGCCAGGAAGCTGTTGGGGCGCAGCGCGGGGTTGAGCTTCTTGAAGGTGCCAGCAGCCACCAACTCGGCGCAAAGGCGGTCGTATTCGGCCTGTGAGCCATCGCACCAGTACACATCGGCGGCTTCGGTCAGGGCGGCCATTTCGGCCACCCAGGCCACCAGGCGGGCGTGGTTTACATAGGCGGGCGCGTTCAGGCGCAGGCCTTCCATCACGGGACGGTTCATGGGAGCTCCAGTCATGTAGATCATCGATTCCAGAATTGCAGGAGCCTCGCCGGGGACGCCGCCGCCGGGGCTCGTGCAATGCCGTGCCGATTGGAGATTGAATGGCTGGGAGTTGGGCTGCGGCAGGGCCGTGGTGATGCGGGGGCCGTCGCCAGCGGTTACAGCGGGTTACGCGGTGCCGGACAACCGTGCCGCAGGGTGAGCGGCTGACGCATTGTCAAATGAGTGTAATGGGCCGGTAACCACCGAAACCCAGGGGGTCATGCAATTTCCGTATGAAGTGATGCACAGCCTGTGCCCTTTCCAGGCGGCTCTCAATGTGGCACCAGGCTCACCGGCCAGCCCACAATCGGCTACCTCAGCGCCAACTGCCCAATCAGCCGCCAAGCACCATGATCAAGATCCTCAGTGTCAACATCGCCCGGGCCCAGCTGCTGCTGATCCAGGGCAGGTCGGTGCTCAGCGCCATCGGCAAGCAGCCGGTGGCTGGCCCGGTGGCCGTGGGCGATCTCGGCCTGGCTGGCGACGAGCAGGCCGACCCCAGTGTGCACGGCGGCCTGAGCCGGGCGGTGTACGCCTACCCGGTGCTGCATTTCGCCTTCTGGCAGACCGTGCGCGCACAGGCCAAGGCGGCCGAGCCGGGCGCCGTCATTGCGCACGGTTTCATGGGCGAGAACCTTACGCTCGAAGGCATCGACGAATCGCGGCTGTGGATCGGTGACCGCCTGCGCCTGCCCGGCTGCGAACTGGCGGTGAGCGAGCCGCGCCGTCCATGCTTCAAGTTCAACGCCGTGATGGGTTTTCCACAGGCCAGCAAGCTGATGAACCAATCGGGTTACTGCGGCGCCTACCTGGCGGTGATGCGCGCGGGCCAGGTGCAGGCGGGCGACGAGGTCGAGCTCATCCCCGGCCCACGCGAGGTGAACCTGCGAGATCTGTTCGTGGCCCGCCAGCGCGGCAAGGATTGACGCTTCAGCGCCGCAGCCGGCGTTACTCCAGCCGCCACAGCGGCGCTGTGAGTACCAGCACCGCTGCATAGCGCACCACGTGGAAGGCGGTGACCACCGGCACGCCCAGGCCCAGCGCCTGGGCGGTGATGGCCATTTCGGCCATGCCGCCGGGCGAGGTGGCCAGCAGCACGGTGGCCGGGTGCAGGCCGGTGGCCCAGGCCAGCGCCGCAGCAAACGCAGCCGAAATTGCCACCATCGCCAGGGTGCCCGTGGCCACCGCACCCAGCCAGCGCGGCGCGGCGCGCAGGCTGTCGGGCGTGAAGCGCACACCCAGGGTGACGGCGATCGCCACCTGCGCGGCCTGGCTCAGAGGCCGGGGCAGAGCCGACCATTCCTCCCCGCTGCCGGTGAGTGCCATGCACACTGCCAGGGCACCCAGCACCCAGGGGTTGGGCACCTTCAGCCACTGCATCACCGCACCCCCGGTGGCGGTGGCGGCCAGCAGACCGGCCAGGCCGAGCGGTTGCACGGTGTGCAGGGCCGCCACCGACAGATCGGCCCCGTGCACGCCCAGCGCCTGGTAGCCGAAGGGGATGAGCACCACGATCAGCAACACGCGCAGCGAATGCGCCGCCGCCACCCGGTCGACCTGGGCGCCGTTGCGCTCGGCCAGCAAGGCCATTTCAGACGCGCCGCCGATGGCCGCCGCAAAGTAGGCCGTGCCCGGTGCCAGCGGCCGGGCGCGTTCGCTCCATTGCAGATAGCGGTAGAAGCCGTGGCCCAGCAGCAGCGCCCACAGCACGCCCAGGCCGATGGCGGGCGCCAGCCTCAGCACCACGGCCACCACCTCGGGCGTGAAGTACAGGCCCAGGCCTGTGCCGATGAGCCATTGGCCCACATTGCGCAGCGCGTGCGAGGCGGCGGTGGGCACGCCCAGCGTACTGAGCAGGGCAGTGGCCAGCAGCGGACCGATCATCCAGGGCAGCGGCGAATGCAGGGCCTGCGCCAGCGCGCCTGCTGCCGCAGCGCCCGCCAGCGTGGCCGCCACCCGGGCGGCGCGGTGGGGCATCACACGCAGTTCAGGCAGTGACGGGTGCGGTGGCAGTGGCGGGTGCGGTTACGGTGTCCAGCGTGGGGTAGTCGGTGTAGCCGCAGGCGCCGCTGACGTACACCGTGCCTTGCACCACCGGCTGCAGCGGGGCGTCTTCTCGCAGGCGCCGCACCAGGTCGGGGTTGCTGATGAAGGGCCGGCCGAAGGCCACCGCATCGGCCGCGCCCGAGGCCACCACGTCCAGCGCCATCTGCCGCGTGTAGCCGTTGTTGACGATCCACGGCCCGCCGAAGGCGGCCCGCATGGCGGCGTAGTCGAAGGGCTTGACGCCTTGGGGCGTGAGGTCGCGCGGGCCGCCGGTGGCGCCTTCGACCACGTGGATGAAGGCCAGCTTCATCGACGCCAGTTGCGCAGCCACGTAGGTGTAAAGCGCCTGGGCATCGCTGTCCTGTCCCAGGTCGTTGGCGGGGGTGATGGGCGACAGGCGGATGCCGGTGCGGCCGCCGCCGATCTCGTCGACCACGGCCTGCATCACCTCCAGCAGCAGGCGGGCGCGGTTGGCGATGCTGCCGCCGTAGGCGTCGGCGCGGTGGTTCAGGCTGTCGCGCAGGTGTTGCTCCAACAGGTAGCCGTTGGCGCCGTGCACTTCGACGCCGTCGAAACCGGCCTCCAGCGCCAGCCGGGCGGCATGGCGGTAGGCGGCCACGATGCCGGGGATCTCGTCCAGCCCCAGCACACGCGGCACCGACGCCGGCTGCGCGCCGGTGGGCGTGCGTGTCTTCACATTGGCGGCCACCGCGCCCGAGGACAGCGGCGCACCGCCGCCCGGCTGAAAGCTGCTGTGCGAGATGCGGCCCACATGCCAAAGTTGGGCCACGATGCGCCCGCCGGCGGCATGCACCGCATCGGTCACCGGGCGCCAGGCGGCGGCCATCTCGGCGGTGTAGAGGCCGGGCGTGTCCATGTAGCCGCGGCCCGATTCGCAGACCTGCATGGCCTCGGCCACGATGAGGCCGGCGCTGGCGCGCTGCTGGTAATAGGTGCGCATCAGGTCGTTGGCCAGCTCACCGGGCGCGCGGGTGCGCGTCAGCGGGGCCATCACGATTCGGTTGGCCAGTGCGATGTCGCCCAGGCGCAGGGGATCGAAGAGGGTCGTCATGGTGCCGAGGGTAAAGGCAGGCGCGCCGGTCGGCTGTCACCTGGGGGGCCACAAGCCCAGCATCCACCCGGACAGGCAGCGGCCCGGCCACAATGCCCAGCCATGCCGTCCACACCCGCTGCCGCCCCATTGAACACCGGTCCGCTGGCCGGCCTGAAGGTGCTTGAGCTCGGCCAGCTCATCGCCGGGCCCTTTGCCGGCAAGACGCTGGGCGACTTTGGCG
>JANOAQ010000412.1:0-3176 GCA_031411195.1 Burkholderiaceae bacterium
TCGGCGTCGTTGGTGGACGGTGGCTCCATCGCGATCATCGTCAGCAACTGCAGTGCATGGTTCTGCACCATGTCGCGCAGCGCACCCGTGGTGTCGTAGTAGTCGCCCCGCGTGCCCACGCCCAGGCCTTCGGCCAGGGTGATCTGGATGTTGGCGATGCTCTCGCGGCGCCACAGCGGCTCGAACAGCGCATTGCCAAAGCGCAGCGCCATCAGGTTCTGCACCGCAGGCTTGCCCAGATAGTGGTCGATGCGGAAGGCCTGCGTCTCGGCAAAAGCCGATCGCACGGCGCGGTTGATCACCTGGGCGCTGGCCAGGTCGTGGCCCAGTGGCTTTTCAAGCACCACGCGCACTTGGGGGCCGTTCAGCCCGGCGCGGCCCAACTGCTCGCACACCACGGGGAACAGGTAAGGCGCGGTGGCCAGGTAGAGCACCACCGTGTCGGCGCAGCGCTCGTCCAGCCAGGCCTTGAGGCCGGCATAGTGCTCGGGCCGGGACAGGTCCATGCGCCGGTAGTGCAGCAACTCGGCGAAGCGGGCGAATTCGTCGTCCGACGGGCGCTTGGCGCTGTCGACCTCGACAAAACGGTCGCGGATGAACTGGCGGTACTCGGCATCGCTGCGTTCATCACGTGCCACCGCCAGGATGCGGCCGCCCGCAGGCAACTTGCCGTGGCGAAAGGCCTGGAACAGGGCCGGCATCAGCTTGCGCCAGGTCAGATCGCCGGTACCACCAAAAAAAACGAGATCGAAGGACATGGCTGTCGGGTGTGAGCTTCGGGTGTGTAACTTTGTTACTTAATCAATGATGCATGAGTTTCTTTGAGCGGTCAACGGACGCTTGGGCCCAGGGGTTTGCCCGGGCGGCAGGTGCCACGCGTGCGACCGGGCCGCAGCTAGCATCGTGGCGGGGCGCCGGTGCGTGCCCGTGTCCTGGAGACCTTGCGATGAATCGACTTTCGACCCGAGCGGCCCTGCCATTGCTCGCCACCCTGGCCCTGGCCAGCAACACGCCAGTGCAGGCCCAGGCGCAGGACGCGGGCCAGCTCAATGTCATCTGCTCGGTGCAGGCCGAGTGGTGCAACATGATCCAGACGGTGTTTGCCAAGACCACCGGCATCAAGGTGAACATGTCGCTCAAGGGCTCGGGTGAAGCGCTGGCGCAGTTGATCGCCGAGCGCGCCAACCCCAAGACCGATGTGTGGTTTGGCGGCACGGGTGATCCCCACCTGCAGGCCGCCGAGCAGGGACTGACGCTGGAGTACAAGTCGCCCGCGTTGACGCAGTTGCATGGCTGGGCCCAGCAGCAGGCGCAGCAGTCGGGCTACAAGACGGTGGGCATCTACTCGGGCCCGCTGGGATTTGGCTACAACAGCGAGTTGATCGCCAAGAAGAAGCTGCCAGTGCCCAAGAGCTGGGCGGACTTGCTGAATCCGGCCTACAAGGGTGAGATCCAGGTGGCCAATCCGGCCAGCAGCGGCACGGCCTACACCATGGTGGCCACGTTGGTGCAGTTGATGGGCGAGGACAAGGCCTTCGACTACATGAAGGCGCTGCACAAGAACATCGGCCAGTACACCCGCTCGGGCACCGGCCCGATCAAGGCGGTGGCGCGCGGCGAGACCACGCTGTCGATCAGCTTCGTGCACGACGGGCCTGGTGAAAAGCTGCAGGGCTTTCCGGTGGAAACGGTGACCCCGGCCGAGGGCACCGGTGCCGAGATCGGCTCGATGAGCCTGCTCAAGGGCGCACGCAACCTGAGCCAGGCCAAGGCCTTCTACGACTGGGCGCTGACGCCGCAGGCGCAGCAGTTTGGCGCTGCGGCAAAGCAGTTTCAATTGCCCAGCAACAAGGCCACGCCGGTCGATGCGCGCGTGCCTGATTTCAAGAAGATCAAGTTCATCAACTACGACTACGCCAGGTACGGTGCGTCGGCCGAGCGCAAGCGGCTGATCGGCAAGTGGGAGAAGGACGTCAATCCACTGCCGCGGCGAGCGCCGCGTCCGCCCCACCCCGCCGCGCCGGCCGCGCCCCGCTGTGGGCCTGGCTGGCGCTGGGCTGGCTGGCCTGGGTGGCACTGCCTTGGTACCTGCCGCAGAACTTGTCGCTGGGCCAGGCCGTGTCTGGCGTTTGGGGTAGCGCCGAAACCGCCAGCGGCCTGTGGCAGGCCTGGCGCCACCACCGGCCCTGGCTGGCTATCGCCGGCCTGGCCCTGGCCTTGTGCACCGCCGGTGCCTGGTGCACGCCCGGCCGCACCCAGGGCAGGCTGCTGGCCAGTGGCGCCGGTGGCGGTCTGCTGGGCTTGCTGGCCTGCGGTTTTACCATCGGTGCGCAGGGCTGGTCGGTCGATGCCGTGCAGGCCGCATTCGGCCCGCTGGCCACAGGCCAGTTCGGCATCGGCCTGGGTGGCGCGCTGGTGTTGCTGGTGCTGACCGTGCTGTTGGGCGCCGGCCTGGCGCGCTTGGGCCACTTTCGGGGAGATGTGTTCGTGGCGGCGGCCATGGTGCTGAGTGCGGCGCTGCTGGCCTTGTTCGTGGCCCTGCCGGTGGCCAAGGCCCTGGTGGGCGCACTGCAGGACGACGCCGGCCAGTGGTCGGCCATGGCCCTGGCCGAGCGCCTGGCGCATGAACGCATCTGGGGCCTGGCCTGCCTGGCTGGCGGCGTGCGCTGCGGTGTGGCCTGGAACACCCTGCTGCTGGCCCTGCTGACGGCCACCGGCACCACCGTGCTGGGCACCCTGATCGCGCTGCTGGCCGAGCGTGGTCCCCGGCGCCTGGCCCGCCCGCTCAACGCCCTGGCGCTGCTGCCCATCGTCACCCCGCCCTTCGTGGTGGGGTTGGGGCTGATCCTGCTGTTCGGCCGTGCCGGCGTGGTCAACCAGGCGCTGGAGGCGTGGTTCGGTGTCGTGCCCACGCGCTGGTTCTACGGCCTGCCGGGGGTATGGCTGGCGCAATTGTTCGCCTTCACGCCGATTGCCTTCATGATCATGCGCGGCGTGGTGCAGGGCTTGGGGCCCTCGCTGGAAGAGGCCGCCTACACCCTGCGGGCCAGCCGCTGGACGACCTTTCGCACCATCACCCTGCCGCTGCTCAGGCCGGGGCTGGCCAATGCCTTTCTGGTGGGCTTCATCGAGAGCATGGCCGACTTTGGCAACCCGGTGGTGGTGGGCGGAGCCTA
>JANOAQ010000413.1:0-1760 GCA_031411195.1 Burkholderiaceae bacterium
CCGGCTTGCCGGTCTTGCTGGCGAGCTGGCTGGCAGCGCGGTTGTGGTCCAGGCGCAGCATGGCGGTGAAGTTCTTGCGCGGTAGGTCGGGCGCGGCCTTCATCGCGATGTAGGCGTTGGTATTGGCCGGGTTGCCCACCACCAGCACCTTGACGTTGCGCGAAGCGACGGCGTTCAGGGCCTTGCCCTGGGCGGTGAAGATGGCGCCGTTGATGGACAGCAGCTCGGCGCGCTCCATGCCGGGGCCGCGCGGACGGGAGCCGACCAGCAAGGCGTAGTCGGCGTCCTTGAAGGCGGTCATCGGGTCGCCATGGGCTTGCATGCCGACCAGCAGCGGGAAGGCGCAGTCGTCCAGTTCCATCATCACGCCCTTGAGGGCCTTCTGCGGGCCTTCGACCGGCACTTCGAGCAGTTGCAGGATGACGGGTTGGTCCTTGCCGAGCATTTCGCCCGAGGCGATGCGGAACAGCAGGGCAAAACCGATCTGGCCGGCGGCGCCGGTTACGGCCACGCGGACGGGCTTCTTGCTCATGGAGGGCTCCAGGGATGGTGACGGAAGGGGATTCGGATCGGCCCACCGCGGCTGCCAGTGCTTGCCGCAACACACCTCGGTATGCCTTGACCAGCGCGGCCGCAAGAGCCGGCCCGCAGTGTATCGGGTCTAGGGGTTGATACGGAGGCTGAAAAGGGTCTTATGTCTTCTATAAGACGTCTGTCAGCAATCGATGGACTGAATCGAAAGCTTTGTGCTGCAATGCAGCACCATGCCGTCTGCCGTGCCCTCGCCCACTTCAGCCGCCTTGCCCGACGGCGTCGACGCCGCGCCCGCCGCGCCGGCATTCAGCCCGCTGGACCGGCGGATCGTGGGGGTGATCAGGCGTGACTTGCGGGCTGGCCTCTGGGGGCGCGGGGAGGCCATCCCCAGTGAGCTGGAGCTGGCCGCGCGTTTCAAGGTCAGCCAGGGCACGGTGCGCAAGGCCATCGACGAACTGGCCGCCGACAACCTGCTGGTGCGCCGCCAGGGCAAGGGCACCTTCGTGGCGACCCACGCTGAACAGCAGATCCAGTACCGCTTCTTGCGCCTGATGCCCGACGACGGCAGTGACCGCGGCATGGCGCGCCGCCTGCTCGATTGCCGCCGCACCCGCGCCCCGGCCGACGTGGCCCGCATGCTGGCCTGCAAGAGCGGCGACGCGGTGGTGCAGTTGCGCCGCCTGCTGCTCACCCTGGAAAAACCGGTTGTGCTGGATGAAATCTGGTTGCCCGGCGCGCTGTTCAAAGGCCTGACGGCTGAGCGCCTGGCCGACTACAAAGGCCCGATGTACGGCATGTTCGAGGCCGAGTTCGGCGTGCACATGATCCGCGCCGATGAGAAAATCCGCGCCGTGGCGGCGGACGAGGCTACCGCCGCGCTGCTGGCGGTACAAACGGGGTTTCCGCTGTTGAGCGTGGAGCGCCTGTCGTTCACCTACGGAGACAGGCCGGTGGAGTTGCGCCGTGGCCTGTACAACACCGACCAGCACTACTACCGCAACGAGCTGAACTGAGGTTGAAGCGGGATGACTGCACCGGTAGGTTGGTTGTCGCTAAAAGCTCCGGGTAAGCCAGGTACGTTGCAATAAACTCTTGGGGTTTCACCCGAATTACATCGAGATCAATCCACATGGCAGAGACTTCCAACACACGTCCTGTGGCCCGGCCCGGCGAGAACATGCGCCTGATCGAGGCCTTGCAGTACCGCCTGCCCTTGGCGGCGCTGG
>JANOAQ010000414.1:0-13017 GCA_031411195.1 Burkholderiaceae bacterium
CGGCCGACCGACTAATCCAAGCCCGCCCAAGCCCGCCCATGCCCGCGTCCTCTGCACCTTCCTCTGCACCTTCATTTGCCGCTTCGGTCAACGCTTCGGTTGCGCCTTCGGTTGCCCCCTCCGTTGCGCCACCAGCCGCCACCGCACCTGTTGACTTGCTCATCGTGGGCGCCGGCTTTGGCGGCCTGTACCTGTTGCACCTGGCGCGCCAGCGCGGGCTGCATGCCCTGGTGGTGGAAGCCGCAGGCGGCGTGGGCGGCACCTGGTACCACAACCGCTACCCCGGGGCGCGGGTCGACATCCAGAGCCTGGAGTATTCCTTCGGCTTCGACGACGCCCTGCAGCAAGACTGGTGCTGGAGCGAGCGCTATGCCGCCCAGCCCGAGCTGCTGGCCTATGCCAACCACGTGGCCGACCGCTACGCGCTGCGCGACGGCATCTTGCTGAACACCCGCATCGCCGCAGCGCACTGGGACGAAGCCGCGCTGTGCTGGCAAGCCCGGGCTGAAGATGGCCGCCAGTGGGTGGCGCGCTACATGGTGCTGGCCACCGGGCCACTGTCCACGCCCAACAAGCCTGATTTCCCCGGCCTGCAAGATTTCAAGGGCCAAGTGCTGCACACGGCGGCCTGGCCGCACGGGCCGGTCGATCTGGCGGGCAAGCGGGTGGGCGTGATCGGCACCGGTTCGTCGGGCGTGCAGACCATCATCGCCCTGGCGCCCGAGGTGGCGCAGCTCACCGTTTTTCAGCGCACGCCCAGCTACGCGGTGCCGGCCCGCAATGGCCCGCTCGACCAGGCCCTGCAAGCGACGGTCAAGGCCGACTACCCGGCCTTTCGCGAACGCAACCGTCGCATGATGGGCGGCTTTGGCTCGATGCTGCCGCCCAACACCTTCTCGGCCCTGTCGGTGTCGGCCGAGCAGCGCGAGGCGATGTTCGAAGAGCGCTGGCAGATCGGCGGCTTTGGTCTGCTGGGCACCTTCAACGACCTGATCGTCAACCCGGCGGCCAATGAACTGGCCGGCGAGTTCGTGCGCAACAAGATCCGCGCAACGGTCAAAGACCCGGCCACCGCCGAGGCGCTGTGCCCCACCCACCCCATCGGCTGCAAGCGCCTGTGCGTGGACACCGGCTACTACGCCACCTTCAACCGGCCCAATGTGCGGTTGGTCGATCAGCAGAAGGCGCCGATCGAGCGCTTCACCGCCACCGGCCTGGTGACCGGCGGCCAAGAGCACACGCTCGACGCCCTCGTGCTGGCCACCGGTTTCGACGCCATGACCGGCACCGTGCTGCGGCTCGATTTGCGCGGCCGTGGTGGCCGGCGCATTCAAGACCACTGGCAGGCGGGGCCGCTGAACTACCTGGGGCTGTGCCTGTCGGGCTTTCCCAACCTGTTCACCCTCACCGGGCCGGGCGCCACGGCGGCTTTCACCAACGTGATCGTGGCCATCGAGCACCAGGTGCAATGGATCACCGACACCATCACCGACCTGGATGCGCGCGGCCTGCGCACGCTGGAGGCCACGCCCGAGGCAGAAACCACCTGGGTGGCGCATGTCAACACCGTGGCCGCACGCACCATCTACCTGGGCTGCAACAGCTGGTATCTGGGCGCCAACATCCCGGGCAAGCCGCGCATCTTCATGCCGCTGTTCGGCTTTCCGGCCTATGTTGAGAGGTGCACCCAGGTGCAGCGCGAGGGCTACGAGGGCTTCGTGCTGGCGTGAGCCACACACGATGCTTTGGGGGCGCAAGGCAAAACCTGATCCCGAGTAGCCGGCCTGACTTAAGCCAACGGGCCTCCGCGATTTTCGCAGCGGTTCATTCAGATGCGGCGGGAGACCAGGGCCGCTTCCTGCGCGTTCAGTTGCCCGCCCTGCTGAGGGTGGCTCAGGTCGCTGAAAAAGCGGAAGCCGTTGCGGCCCGCACTTTTCACCGCATAGAGCGCGGCGTCTGCATGGGCGATCAGTTGCTCCCGGTCGCAGCCGTCCTGCGGGAACATCGCGATGCCCAGCGACGCCCCCACCGCCAACGCTTGGCCATCGAAGACGCGTTGCTGGCTGATGGCGGCCACGATGCGCCGGGCGATTTTTCCGACCTCGTCGGGGCCAGCAGGGTTGTCGAGCACGACCACGAACTCGTCGCCGCCCAATCGCGCCACCGTGTCCGAGGTGCGCACCAGCGCCAGCAGGTCAGTGGCGACTGCCTTGAGCAGCCGGTCGCCGATGGCATGCCCCAGCGTGTCGTTGACGGCCTTGAAGCGGTCCAGGTCCAGGAAGATCACCGCCACGCGGTGCTCTTCGCGTCGGTTCTGGCCGATCAGCTGGCCCAGCCGTTCCAGCAGCAGCAGCCGGTTGGGCAGTTCGGTCAGCGGGTCGTGCAGGGCCAGGTGGCGCAGCCGCTCGTTGCTGCGCCAGCGCTCGGTGACGTCGCTGAACACCGAGATCCGGCGCCCTGGCGTGGCCGGCGTCGCGCCGATCGCAGTCACTGCCTGCCAGACCAGGAAGACGTTGCCGTCACGCTGTCGCGCCCAGGTCTCGCCTTTCCAGCGGCCGTGCGTGGCCAGTTCGCGGCTCACCTGGGCATGGAACGAGGCGTCGTGGCGCCCGGCGTCCAGAAGGCTTGCAGGCCGGCCGATGACGTCGACCGCCGGGTAGCCGGTGACGGCGGTAAAGGCTGGATTGACCGACAGGATGACGTCCGACTCGTCGGTGACCATGATGGCTTCCACCGTGTTTTCGACCACGCTGGCCGCCAGCCTGAGCTGGCCCTCGACCTCTTTGAGCTGCGTGATGTCGATGACCAGCACGAAGAAGCCAACGACTCCGCCGTCGATGCCGACATCGGGGATGTAGTTGACCAGCGCATGGGTATGGCCGCTGCCGTCGGCCATCGGCTGGCTGCGCTCGAAGCGCTGGGGCTTGCCTTGCAGCGCGGCGTCGATGTAGGGCTGGCTGAAGCGCAGTGTCGGCGCGTCCATCAGGTCCTTCAGCTCGGCACCGATCACCTCTTCCTGTGGCCGGGCGAACCACTCCAGGTAGCCGATGTTGGCAAAGCGGCAGCGCAGATCGCGGTCCCAGTAGCCAACCAGCCCCGGCACCGCGTCGGTCACGGTTCTCAGGAAGCGCTCGCGATCGGCCACTGCCGCCGCGGCTTCGGCAGCGCGGGTGCGCGCGGTCAGCAACTCGGCCTCGAAGCGGCTGCGCTCGCTGGCGACGAAGAAGACCCAGACCCAGCTGTCGGCACCTGCACCGGCATCGGGATCGCCATCGCCGACGCCGACGCCGACGCCATCGCGCCGGCGCTCGCAGTTCAGCATCACCGGCAGCCGGTTGCGCTGTGCGTCGAACATCTGCAGGTGGATCTCGCGCACGCTGCTGTCCTTGAGCAGCATCGGCCAGACATGGGTCTGCAGGAACATGCGGCTGGGCAGCGGCAGCAGGCTGTCCAGCGGCTGCCCCAGCGACGTCTCGGCGGTTCTGCCCGTGAGCTGAAGTGCGCTGCGGTTGATGGCCAGGATGACACCCGTGCCGTCGGTGACCAGCACCGGGCAGGGCACCGCGTCGAGCGTCAGCACAGTGAACCCTTGCTCAGCGTCAACCGCCGCCGAAGCCCGCACGCATGGCGTCGACCACCAGCTGCGGATGCGTCATGTGGCTGCAATGTCCGGCCACCGGCAAGATTTGCAGGGTGCTGTTGCGCAGATGGGCATGCAAGTACTCGCCCACCGCCAGCGGTGCGAGCGTGTCCTGCTGGTGCTGCAGGATCAGGCAGGGACGCGTGACGCGCGGAAGGTCGGCGCGGTTGTCGGCGAAGAAGGTCGTGCGCGCGAACACCCGCGCCACCGCCGGCTCGGTCGAACAAAAACTGTCGGACAGTTCTCCTGCGGCCTGCCCGGCACCATCGACACCAGCCACCACAGGGGCCAGGTACTGCGCCCAGCCGATGTAGTTCTGGTCCATCAGCGACAACAGCCCGTCGAGGTCTTCCTGCTCGAAACCACCCATGTAGTGGGGTGGGTCGTTCAAAAAACACGGGGACGGGCCGATCAGCACCAGCCGTTCGAATAACTCGGGTCGTGCGATCGAGGCCAGCAGCCCGACGCTGCAACTCACCGAATGCCCGATGAAGGTGACACCCGACGTCAGTCCGTAAGCGTCGCAGACGTCGAGCAGGTCCTGGGCATAGCCGTTCAGCGAGGCGTAGCGCCGGGCGTCGAAGGCGGCCAGGTCCGACTGGCCGCAGCCGACGTAGTCGAACAGGATCTGGCGGTGGCTGTCGGCAAAGGCCGGCGTGACGCGGCCCCACATCTTTTGACTGCAGCCGAAGCCGTGTGCGTACAGCAGCACCGGACCCTTGCTGCCGAGCATGCGGGTGTTGTTTCGTTCAGTGATGGTCATCTGGGTCCTCGTGCGGTCTCTGGGACACGCCCGGCGGCGGCAGCCGTCGCTTTGAACGCCCATAGTCATTCTGCGCTGCACTGGTGGGCACCCATCGACGCAGATGCACTGCAAGTGCCTGCCTGACCTTCGGCTACAGCTTTTGCCCTTCAGGCCGCGCTGCACGCCAAGGTCGACGACCCCGGTGCACGCAACATGCCGGCGCGGGCTACTGCTTGAGGGTACGGTCCGTCGCCTGCTGGCGCAAGGTGGCCTCGGGCGTCGTGGGCTGGGGCGTCATGGGTTGGGGCGATTGCGGCGAGGTCGGCGCCGGCTTGGGGGGTGCACTCAGGACGGTGAGCGTGCCTTGCTTGAGTGCATGCTCCTGGCTGCCCGCCGGGCAGGGGTGGTTGGTGTAGCTGACTTCTGCGCCGCGCACGCACTTGCGCAGCGCGCCCTCCGGCATCGGTACGGTGCCCTTCCTGGCCTGTTCGGGCGGCGATGTTTCGTATTGCCGCACCGTGCCGTTGTCGAACTCGATCTTGAGTTTCTTGACTGGCTGGGGATGCAGGAAATCTTGCACCCAGTCGGCGTCTCGAACGCGCCAGCCAGCGGCGGCCGCCAATGCCAGCCCGGCCACGATGAGG
Organism: Burkholderiaceae bacterium; assembly: GCA_031411195.1. Taxonomy (GTDB): domain Bacteria; phylum Pseudomonadota; class Gammaproteobacteria; order Burkholderiales; family Burkholderiaceae_C; genus Pseudaquabacterium. Next base: position 5,030 of record JANOAQ010000414.1, read on the forward strand.
TAGTCACGAATCGGGCGCTGCATGGGGTCTCAGGGTCGCATTGGGAGATCGTGCAGTCAGTATCGTTCGGTGCGCAGCCTGAACGTCGAGTTGACGGCCCGCACGGCCCCATTTGACTGCGGGCGTAGCATGCCGCTACACCCGCAGCCAGAGGATGCCATGTCAAAAGCCAAGCAAGTTGTGAAGGTGTCGCCCAACAACCCCTGCCCGTTTTTGCGCGCACTGGTGCAGCAGGGATCGCTCAGCGACAGTGCAGTCAGTGTCAACGAGGTTGCTGCCACGATCGTGCGTGTTGCGAAGGCTGGCGAGGGCCACCCTGACCTGCCGTCGATGGCCATCCGGGCGATCGCGCTCATCGCCAACGGCCTGGGGCCGATCTCGGTTTTGCAAACGGGCGTGCAAGGGCTGCGGCTGAACGCGCTGCGCGATGGTCCCTTGGACAAAAAGGGTTCGGGCTCGCGGATTCTCGACCCGCAGGCCAAAGTCGACGAGGCTGAGCTCGATCGTCTGGCCAGCTTCGCGACCGACAAGCAGGCCGCTGACGGATCGTCCGAGGCCGGCTTGAACCTGGCCGACCTGACCCGGATGATGGACGCGAACTTTGCCCGCGCGAAGGGCGCACGGCGGCTGATCGACCGAAAACTGATGGACGGCGAATGGCCGGTGCTTTTGAAGGTGATGGGCAAGTCCGGCAAAAAGGGCCGGTACCTCAGCGTGCTTGAGGTCCGCCGCTTGTTCGTAGACCGCAGCCTGCCCATACGCATGCAAAAGGCGTCCGCGGCTGGCGCGCAGGCGTCTGCCAAAGGCTGAATTCCTGGCCTCGGGCAGCTGGGTATTGCGCCCGCCGCCCGCGCCGATCAGGGCGCCAGCACAAACCCCTGCAGCAGCAGGTTTTGCAGCGGCAGAAACAGCGGCTGCGGCAGTGCCTTCCAGTCGTGCCAGCCCCAACCTTCGCACTTGTCGGGCTCGCGGTTGACGGGCTCGCCCTGCACATCGCGGGCGATCACCATGGCGGTGAAGTAGTGCTGGCCCACCTCGTGGAAGATGTCGTTGGTGAAAGGCCCCAGCTCGGCGCTGCGCAGCACCAGGCCGGTTTCTTCGGCCAGCTCGCGGCGGGCGCAGTCGATGAGGGTTTCACCAAACTCCACCCGCCCGCCTGGCGCCGACCAGGTGCCCGCGCCGTGCGAGCCACGACGCCGGCCCAGCAGCACCCGGCCTTGGCGCACCACCAGGATGCCCACGGCCAGGCGTACCCCTGGGGTGGGCATGCTCATGCCTGGGCTCGGTATTTCTTCAGCTCCATGCGCCCCAGTTGCTGGCGGTGCACTTCATCGGGGCCGTCGGCCAGGCGCAGCACGCGGGCCATGGCGTAGGCGTGGGCGAGGCCGAAATCATTGCTGGTGCCTCCACCGCCGTGGGCCTGGATCGACCAGTCGATCACCTTGCTGGCCATGGCCGGCACGGCCACCTTCATCGCGATCTCGGCCTTGGCCACCTTGTTGCCCACCGTGTCCATGCGGTGCGCTGCGTTCAATGTGAGCAGGCGCGCCTGCTCGATGGCGATGCGGCTTTCGGCGATGCGCTCGATCGTCACGCCCTGCTCGGACACCGGCTTGCCGAAGGCCACGCGGGTGCTGGTGCGCTGGCACATGCGCTCGAGCGCACGCTCGGCCAGGCCGATCAGGCGCATGCAGTGGTGGATACGGCCGGGGCCCAGGCGGCCCTGGGCGATCTCGAAGCCCCGGCCTTCGCCCAGCAGCATGTGGCTGGCCGGCACGCGCACATCGGTGAAGGTGACTTCCGACGCCCGGTCGGGCATGCCGTAGAAGCCGAACACCGGCAACGGGCGCACCACCTTGACACCCGGCGTGTCCATCGGCACCAGGATCATCGACTGCTGCGCGTGGCGGTTGGGGTTGGCCGGGTCGCTCTTGCCCATGAAGATGGCGATCTTGCAGCGCGGGTCGGTGGCGTTGGTGGTGTACCACTTGTGGCCATTGATGACGTAGCTGTCGCCGTCGCGCACGATGGACGATTCGATGTTGGTGGCGTCGCTGCTGGCCACGTTGGGCTCGGTCATCGCAAAGCACGAGCGGATCTCGCCGGCCAGCAGGGGCTGTAGCCAGCGCGCCCGGTGCTCGGCCGTGCCGTAGCGGGCCAGCACCTCCATGTTGCCGGTGTCGGGCGCAGAGCAGTTGAAGACCTCGGGCGCCAAAAAGCTGCGCCCCATGATCTCGCACAGCGGGGCGTATTCCAGGTTCGTCAGCCCCGCGCCATGCTCGCTGGCCGGCAAGAACAGGTTCCACAGCCCGGCGGCGCGGGCCAGGGGCTTGAGCTCGTCGATCACCGGATGCACGGCCCAGGGGCCCAGGCGCTCGGCTTGTTCAGCGTGGCGGGCTTCATTGGGGTAGATGTGCGCGGCCATGAAGGCCTGCAACTGGGCCTGCAAGGCCTGTACCTTGGGGCTGGGTTCAAAGGACATGGTTGCTCCGTGCGCTTGAAACAAAGGGGGATCAAGGCCAGTGTCCCGGCGGTCGCGCGCCCCGTCTGTCCCCGGTGCGTCGTGCCTCAAGGCGGTCAAAGTGCCAACTTTGACTGTGGGGAGAACTGGATATCGATGCGCGGGTCAAGTTGACTGGCGCGCCTCCGATAGCCCGGCAGCGGGATTGCCAGCCCGGTGTGCACGGCGGTCTCGCCGCCGGTGTGGTACCGGCGGCCCCGCTGGCAGTAGGAGTAGCAGTACCTTGTTTCCCTCGACAACCCTGACGGTGCGAAGCCGCATCCGAGCCTTCGTTGCCCTGGCCACTGTCGGCGCCCTCGCCCTGGGTGGCCTGGCCTACCAGCAAAGCCGGGAGGCCGCGCACCTGAGTGATCAGCTGATGGCCGACGTCGTGCTGGTGCGCGCCACGGGCCAGGCCGACATGGTGCACGACGGCCTGATGGGCACCACGCGCGCCGCCCGTCTGGCGGGGCCGGCGTCGGGCCAGGACGAACAGGCTGCGCTTCGACGCGAACTGGCCGACTACCGCCGCACCATGAGCGAGGCGATGGCCCAGGTGCTGGTCGGTGTGGCCGGCAACGCGGCAGACGACCCGGTGCGCCTGTCGACCGAGAACCTGCAGCCTGTGGTCGAGCGCTACACCCGCTCGGCGGAAGCCCTGGTGCACGCGGCGCTGAGCGCACCGGCCGAGCTTGAGGCGCTGCTGCCAACGTTCGAGGGCCATTTCAAGCAACTCGAAGAACGCCTGGGCAGGCTCAGTGCCCTGATCGAGGCCCGTGCCCAACGCAGCGTGCGGGCGCGTGACCGCACCTTTGAGCGCCAGCGCTGGCTGACGCTGGCCGTGTTGGGTGCCATCGTCACCGCGCTGGTTCTGACGGGGCGCCGCTTTAACCTGGGTCTGGAAGCCAGCCTGGGGGCCGAACCGCAACGCCTGAGCACCTATGCCCAGGCCATTGCCGATGGCGTGCTGTATGTCGATTTCGACGGCCCACCGCCGACACCGGGCAGCGTGGCCGGCGCCATGCAAACGATGCGGGACAAACTGCGCGAGGCGGTGCAAGTGATCCGCGAGAGTGCCGCAAACGTGGCCGCTGGCAGCACCGAGATCGCATCGGGCAACCAGGATCTGGCCAACCGCACCGTCACCCAGGTGTGCAGCCTGCAGCGTGCATCGGCCAGCATGTCGCAGATGACCGGCAGCGTGCAGCAATCGGCCGAGCATGCGCAACTGGTGCGCGCGCTGGCCGCCCGGGCCAGCGATGTGGCACGCCGAGGCGGCGATGCCGTTCAACGCGTGGTGCAGACCATGGGAGACATCCAGAACACCAGCCACCGCATCGCTGCCATCAGCCAGCTCATCGACGACTTTGCGGCGCAGACCAAGATCCTGGCCCTGAATGCAGCCGTCGAGGCCGCGCGGGCTGGCCCGTCCGGCCAGGGTTTCACGGTGGTGGCCGTTGAAGTGGGTCGCCTGGCACAGCGCAGCGCCACAGCAGCCCATGAGATCCGCGATCTGGTGGAAACCAGCGCCGGCAAGGTGGCTGCGGGCGGCCAAATGGCGGCCGATGCAGGCGCAACGATGACCGACATCGTGGCCCAGGTCCAGCACGTGCAGGTGTTGATCGACCAGATCGGCCAGGCCGCCAGCGAACAGACAGCGGGCATTGGCACGGTCAGCGGCTCGGTGACCTCGCTTGACCAGAGCACGCAGCAGAACGTTGCGCTGGTGGAGCAAAGTGCGGCGGCGGCGCGCATGCTGCGCGATCAGGCCCACCGCCTGGCCGGCACGGTGGCCGGCTTCCGCCTTGAAATGACCTGAACGGCGGGCGCCGGTCTGGTGAAGACCGCACATATCAACGGTGTCTAGCGCACCGACGGGCAGGGTGTCCGGCGGCGAGACTGGTGGCACAGCAGGCCGATGGCCTGCACCCACCGGAGCCCCACACCATGAGCACTTGCACCGTCATCCCCACCGTGTCGGCGATCCGCCGCTACCGTCCCCTGCTTCTGACCTTGGTGACGGCCACACTGGCGGCCAGCCTGGCTTTGCTGTTGACCTTTGCGCTGCCAGGGTCTGCTGTGGCGGCACCCGGCCTGGTGGTGTTGCCCTCGATCGGGCCAGCCTCGTCGGTGTCCTCGGACAGCTTGGTCCTTGCGGCGCGCGTTTGCGCCTACAGGGCTGTTGACGACGTGGTCGCCACGGTCTGATCCAGCGCCCAGCGCCCAGCGCCCAGCGCCCAGCGCCCGACGGGGGCCGCCCGGCGGTTCAAATTCAGGCGGTCACGTGGCCCGAGCGCAGCATGGTCTGCACCGGATGAATGACTGCCGGCGACCGCAGGTGGTCACCCAACCGCGCCAGACCGGGGCCGGCCAGGTGGCCGCGCAGGTGGTAGCCATCGGCGCTGGTGTCGGCCCAGGGGTCGGGGGTGGCCAGGTCGATCGGCAAGTCGCCGTCGATGGTGGCCAGGCGCTCACCTTGTCGGGCGCAGAAATAGGCCAGCGCCAGGCGCTGCGCGCGCGCCTCTGGCAAAGCGCCCAGGGGCGTGACCACCATGCGGTCGATGGCCACCACGTCATCGACGATGCTCGATGGCAGGCCCCATTGGCGCAGCAGCAGGCCACCGATCTCGGACGCCCCCAGGCCCAGCCGCTCTTGCGACTGGAGGATGCGGTCCAGCAAGCCTTCGCATGGGGCTGAGGCGGCCTGCTGGCGCATCAGCGTGGCGGTGGTGACATGGCCCAGAAAGGACAACAGCACTTGCGCCACAAGCGAGCCGGGCTCGGCCTGGCCCAGCTTGGGCGCCAGGCGGCCGCACAGCTCGCTGGCCAGCGTGCTGGCCCGCCACAGTCGGGCGTGCACCTTCTGCAGCGCGGGATCATTGGGCTTGAAGGCGTCGTCAAGCAGGTAGCGCAGACAGATGCCACGCACCGTGTTCAGGCCCAGAAAGGTGACGGCGTGGCCGATGCTGGTCACCGGCTGCTGCAGGCCGTAGGCGGGGGAGTTGATGGTGGCCAGCACCTTGGCAGCGATCTGCGCCTCGCCGTTGATCAGTTCGCTCAACTCGGCCGAACTGGCGTACTCCAGGAAGTGCGGCGACAAAAGTTTGTGCAGGGCAGCCGGTGGCCGTGGCAGATGGCGCAGCGCGTCCAGCAGGGCCGCCTGGCGGCCTGGCCGAACATGGCTGCCGTCGATCCAGTTGAAGTGCAACAGGGCGCCCGGCGGCGGCACCTCGGGCACGGGCGCTGATAGCGGCGTGGCTTCGGCCCGGATCGGTACGGTGACGCCCTTCGAGCCTGCGGTGCGTGCCGCGTGCAATGCCTGGCTGCTGCGGGCCAAGGGGCGCGCAGCGGGGCGGCTGGACGAGCGGTGCCAGAGCAACAGGCCTGCAGCGGTGGCCAGGGCCAAAATTACCAGGCTGACAACGGTGAGATTCATGCGCGCGATCCGGGGGAACGACAGGATTCAAATCTATCGCCCGCCCTGGCGGGTTCTTGAGCGCGGGCCGGCCACGTGCATCAGGCGCTGCACAGCAGGCCCAGCAAGGCTGGCCGGCCGTAGCGTCGGGTGACGTTGTCGGGCGTGATGCCCGGCACCCAGCGCTGCAGTTCTGCGGCCGCGTTGATGGCCGATGACAGCAATTGCGCAGCGATGGCGGTGTCCAGCGGGCGGATGCTGCCGTCTGCCTGGCCATCGACCAGCATGCTGGCGATGCGTTCGGTCAGCCGCTGCAGGGTGCGGCGCACCTGGGCGCGGTGGGCTTCGTCCGGCAAGGCGCTGGTGGCGGTGGTGCGCAGCAGCGGGCCACGCTCGTCCAGCTGAAAACGCAGCAGGCTGCACAAGGCGGCGCAGGCGCGCTGCCAGCCAGCGCCGCCGGCCAGTTCAGCCTCGCGCAGGGCTTGTCGCAGCACGGCAAAACTGCGGTCGAAGCAGGCCGAGATCAGGTCGAGCTTGGTTTCGTTGTGGTGGTAGAACGAACCCTTGGTGACATTGAGGCGGGCCGAGATGCGGTCGACCGACGCACCCCGGTAGCCCTGCTCGTTGACCAGTTCGGTGGCGGCACGCAAAAAGGCGTCGGCGGTGACATCTGCGCCCTCGCCCAGCGGCAGCCAGCTGGCGCTGAGCCCGCCGGCGCCCTGCTCGCCCGGCCAGCTGGCGCCAGGGGTCGCCAGGCCATGCAGCAGCAAGTCCGTCACGCGGCGGGCCACGCGGGGGTATTCGTCCACCTCGTGCTGGTCGATCCAGGCACGCACTCGGTGCGCCGCCGACAGCATCAGGTGGGCACGGGCGTTGAGGTCGTCGCGGTCGAGATGGGCGGTTTCGGGCCCGGCCAGCAGCGCGCGCACCCGCCGGAACATGTCGGTGTAGGCGGCAAACACCGTTGCGGCCTGGGCATCGGGCAGTGCGCGGATGTCGGAGAACACCATCAGCGGAGGTTGCTCGCCGCGGTCGATGGCTGCCAGCAGTTCGGCATGCAGGCCGAAGAAGCGCGCCACACGGGCCGCCACGGTGGGCTCGGCCGCTGCCGTCAGGGCCAGGGACTCGTGCGCGACGATGGCGCGCAGGAAGCAGGCCGTGGCCAGGTCTTCCTTTTTGCGGTAGTAGTAGGTCAGGCTGGTGGTGACCAGACCCACACTGGCAGCGATGTCGCCCAGCGTGGCGCCCTTGACGCCCTGCTGGTTGAAATGCCGGGCGCCAGCGGCCAGCAGGGTGTCGCGCTTTTCTTGAAAGCGCGCGGTCTGCGGCGGCACCGGTGAGTCGTGGTCAGGCGGCCGCACGTTGCTGGGGCGCAACCGTGGCTGGGTGCAGATGGCAGGCCACGGCGCGGCCCTGGCCCAGAGCGGCCAGCGGCGGGTCGTCACTGCGGCAGCGCGCCATCGCGTGCGGACAGCGGGTGTGGAAGCGGCAGCCCGGCGGCGGATTCAGCGCGCTGGGCACCTCGCCCTGCACGACGATGCGCTGGCGGGTCTTTTCAACCACCGGGTCGGCCACCGGCACGGCCGACAGCAGGGCCTGGGTGTAGGGATGCATGGGCTCGCGGTAGAGATCGTCGCGCGTGGCGATCTCGACGATGCGGCCCAGGTACATCACCGCCACGCGGTGGCTGAGGTGGCGCACCACGGCCAGATCGTGGGCTATGAAGAGGTAGGCCAGGCCCATGCGCTCTTGCAGCTCTTGCAGCACATTGACCACCTGGGCCTGGATCGACACGTCCAGGGCCGACACCGGCTCGTCGCAGATGAGCAGGCTGGGCTCCAGTGCCAGGGCGCGGGCGATTCCGATGAGCTGTCGCTGTGCTCCGGTAATATCATGCGGTTAGCGTACCGCCATGTCGGGCAGCAGGCCCACGGTCTTGAGCAGGCCGGCGATGCGGTCCTGGTACACGCCCCGGTTGCTGTCCAGGCCGTGCACCTCCAGCGGCTCGCCCACCAGATCACGCACCTTCATGCGCGGGTTGAGCGAGCCGTAGGGGTCCTGGTAGACCATCTG
>JANOAQ010000415.1:0-6079 GCA_031411195.1 Burkholderiaceae bacterium
TGGGCGCCCGTTTGGCGGATCAGGCGCGAATGGCTGTGCACCGTCTCCACCAGGGCCTGCACATGCTCGAGTGGCGTGTGCTGGTTGATGCCATGGCCCAGGTTGAAGATGTGCCCGCCCCACCGCCCATCGGCACGTTGGGGATGGCCAAAGCTGTCGAGCACGGCCCGCGCCTCGGTGGCCACCGCCTCGGGCGTGGCAAACAGCGCCATCGGGTCGAAGTTGCCCTGCAGGGCCACGCCGTCGTCCACCCGCTGGCGGGCCAGGCCCAGGTCGCAGGTCCAGTCCAGGCCCACCACGTCGGCGCCAGTGGCCGCCACTTGCTCCAGCCACTGGCCGCCGCCCTTGGTGAAGACGATGGCCGGGATGCGCTGGCCGTCTTTTTCACGCGTCAGCTGGTTCATCACACGTTGCGTGTAGGCCAGGCTGAACTGCTGGAAGGCGCGGTGTTCGAGCACACCGCCCCAAGAATCGAAAATCATCACCGCCTGGGCGCCGGCATCGATCTGGGCATTGAGGTAAGCCGCCACCGCATCGGCATTGATGGCCAGGATGCGGTGCATCAGGTCGGGGCGGCTGTACAGCATCGTCTTGACCACGCGGTAGTCGTCGGAGCCGGCGCCTTCGACCATGTAGCAGGCCAGCGTCCAGGGGCTGCCCGAAAAACCGATCAACGGCACGCGGCCCACCCGACGCCCTTGCGCGTCGGTGGTTTCCAGTGCCTTGCGGATGCTGGTGACGGCATCGAACACATAGCGCAGCTTGTCCAGGTCGGGCACGGCCAGCTTGGCCACGGCGGCCTCGTCGCGCACCGGGTGGGCAAAGCGCGGGCCTTCGCCGACCCCGAAGCTCAGGCCCAGGCCCATGGCGTCGGGCACGGTCAGGATGTCGGAGAACAGGATGGCCGCGTCCAGCGCATAGCGGTCCAGCGGCTGCAGCGTCACCTCGGTGGCGTAGTGCGGATTGGTCGCCAGGCCCATGAAGCTGTTACCGGCCGCCAGGCGCGAGGCCTTGTACTCGGGCAGGTAACGCCCGGCCTGGCGCATCAGCCACAAGGGAGTGTGGTCGGTGGGCTGGCGCAGGCAGGCGCGCAGGAAGGTGTCGTTTTGCAGCGGTGCGTTCATGGCCGGATTATCGTCGGCGCCCCGGGCAGGCTGCGACCCGCCAGCCAGTCGTCGACCACCTTGTCAGAGTCGGGCGTCTGCGCTGCGGCCCACAGCACCTCGGGCGGCAGCACCCGCGTGCCAGGCGCGGCCTGCGGCAAGACCAACGCCAGGCGGGCCGCCACACGCGCGACCGTGTCGATGCGCACTGGCTGGTCGCCGGCGGGCACCATCCAGTGCAACTGGCCCAGCAGCCAGCGGGCCAGGCGGGTGGGTGCGCTGGCAGAGGTCGCTGCCGGCAATCCGGCCTGCGCCAGACGCATGAACACCAGCTGCGCAAAACCCAGCGCCGCCACCGCGCCCTCGTCCAAGGAGGCCAGGCCGCGCTTGAGCGCCTGGGGCAGCAGGCCGGGTGCATGGGGCACCACCACCACCAGCGCCGACACACCCTGGCTGCGCAGGCGTGCGGCCAGGGTGGGCAGGTCATCGGGTTGTGGGCGGCCGAAGGCTACCTCGCGGCCGTTGGCGTGGCGCATGCGGTCGAACACGACCACGGCGGTGTGCGCCCCAAAGCCGGCCCAGTCCGCATCGGCCAGTGGCACCAGGCCCCGCAGCGCAGCGCGCAGCGGCTGCACCGTCCACACGCCCACGGCTTGAAAGCGGCGGCCGGCCAGCAGGCGCTCGACCACCCGCGCGCCCAGCGCCCCGCCGCCGCCCAACACCAGTACTCGGGGCAAGGCGGCGGCGAAGCGGCCGGAAGGCTGGCCGGGCGGCTGAGCCGCGGCGGCCAGGGCCAGGTGGGGATCGGTCATGGCGGGCGATTCTGCATGCAGTGCACCGGCATTGAATTGCCCACATCGACCCTCAGCTATGCTGCCCGCTCATTGCGCTTGCCAGGAGTTTTTGCATGTACTTCTCCCGTTCGATGTTGGCTGCGGCCGTTCTGGGCTCGGCCGTGCTGTTGTCAGGCTGCGGCTACAACGATTTCCAGCGCCTGGATGAAGACGTCAAGGGCGGCTGGGCCGAGGTGCTCAACCAGTCCCAGCGCCGCAGCGACCTGATCCCCAACATCGTGGCCACCGTCAAGGGCGAGGCCAATTTCGAGCAGGAGACGCTGACCAAGGTGATCCAGGCGCGCGCCAGCGCCACCAGCATCCAGGCCACACCGGCGCTGATCAACGACCCGGCGGCGTTCCAGAAATTCCAGGAGGCACAGGGCCAGTTGACCGGCGCCTTGAGCCGCCTGATGGTGGTCAGCGAGCAATACCCCAACCTGAAGGCCAATGCCGCCTTCCAGGACCTGCGCGTGCAGCTGGAGGGCACTGAGAACCGCATCACTGTGGCGCGCAACCGCTACATCAAGACGGTGCAGCAGTACAACGTGCTCACGCGAAGCTTCCCCACCAACCTGACGGCGATGATGTTCAGCTATGCCGTCAAGCCCAGCTTCACGGTGGCCAACGAGGCGGCCATCAGCGCACCGCCGGCGGTCAGCTTCGACAAGCCTGCCAGCAAGTGATGCGGCCGGTGCCGTGAAGGCCCATTGCCGCGCCATGCGCACCGCCCCCCGTGTTCCGGGGTCGGGCCGGCAGGGGCTGCTTGCCTGGCTGCTGGTCGCGCTGCTGACCTGGGGCCTGGGCGCGGCCGCCTGGGCGCAGGACGTGCAGCCGGTGCCCGCACTCAGCGCCCGTGTGGTGGACACGGTGGGCCTGCTGCAGCCGGCCGACCGAGCGGCACTGGAGCGCAAGCTCGCCGATTTCGAAGCCCAGGCCGGCCCGCAGATCGTGCTGCTGCTGGTAGCCACCACCCAGCCCGAAGACATCGCCAGCTACGCGCAGCGCGTGGCCGACACTTGGAAGATCGGTCGCCGCCAAATTGGCGATGGCCTGTTGCTGGTGGTGGCGCGCGACGACCGCAAAGTGCGCATCGAGGTGGCCAAGGCCCTGGAAGGCGCCGTGCCCGACCTGGCCGCACGCCAGATCATTGGCCAGGCCCTCTCGCCCGCCTTCAAGCGCGGCGATTACGCAGCCGGCCTGAACGCCGGTGTGGACGGCCTGATTGCCCGCGTGCGCGGCGAGGGCCTGCCAGCGCCCGCGCCCACGGCGGCGGGCCGTGGTGGCGACGCTGAAGGCTTCGACTGGCAGACGATGGCGATGTTCTTTTTTGTCGGCGTGCCCGTGGTCGGCGGTGTGCTGTCCAGCATGCTGGGCCGCAAGCTGGGTGCGGCGGCCACCGCCAGCGGTGCGGGTGCACTGGCCTGGTGGCTGAGCACCAGCCTGCTGGTGGCGGGCCTGGCCGGCGGGGTGGCCCTGCTGCTGGTGGGCGTGCTGGGCCTGGGCTCGGCGTTGGGCCGAGGGCGCGGTGGCCACGGCGGTGGACCACCCATCATCTGGGGCGGTGGTGGCGGCGGCTTTGGCGGGGGCGGCGGGGGCGGCGGCTTCAGTTCGGGCGGTGGCGGTGATTTTGGTGGCGGCGGCGCCTCGGGAGACTGGTGATGGCAGGCAGCCTGTGGCAGCGCCTGCGGCGCATCGCAAAGCACCGCTGGTGGGACGAGCGTGACGTGGCACGCGCGCTGCCGCCGGCGGCGCTGGCCCGTATCGAGGCCCGCGTGGCCGCCAGCGAGCACACCCACAGCGGCGAGATACGCGTGTGCATCGAGGCCGGATTGCCGCTTTCGTACCTGTGGCGCGGCCTGGGCGCCCGAGACCGCGCCATCATGCTTTTCGGCAAGCTGCGGGTGTGGGACACCGCGCAGAACAACGGCGTGCTGGTTTACCTGTTGCTGGCCGAGCACGCGATCGAGATCGTGGCCGACCGGGGCCTGGCCGACGCCGTGTCCCAGGCCGAGTGGCTGCAACTGATGCCGCCCATGCGCGAGGCTTTTCGCCGTGGTGACTTCGAGCAGGGCCTGAATCAGGCCGTCGCGGCCATCGACGCTCGCCTGGCGCAGCACTTTGCCACCTCGCCAGGCCAGGTCAACCCGGACGAACTGCCCAACCGCCCGGTGCTGCTGTAGCGGCTGGTGCCGGGTACGGCTGGTGCCGCAGTGATGGCCTGCACGACGCAGCCTGCACAAGCGCCTAACGTGGCGTGAAGCGTTTGGGCAGGCGCTCGACCAGGGGCGCTGCAGCCAAGGGCGTCATCTGCAGCGGCTCGGGCGCCACTGCCGTGTCAGGTACCCGCGCCAGCAGGTCACGGATGAGTGCCAAGCGGCCACTGCGCTGGTCGTTGAAGTCGATCACCGTCCAGGGCGCCAGCGGCGCGTGGGTGGCCTTGAGCATCGCGTCTCGGGCCACACCGTAGTCGGCGTATTTGGCGCGCGCCTGCAGGTCGATGGGTGACAGCTTCCAGCGCTTGAGCGGGTCGGTCAGGCGCTCGGCAAACCGGGCCTCCTGCTGTGCCTGGTCGACCGACAGCCAATACTTGAACAACAGCACGCCATCGTCGGTCAGCATCTTCTCGAACACCGGCGCCTGCTGCAAAAAGGCCTGAACTTGTGCTGGGCTGCAGTAGCCCATCACCCGCTCGACCCCAGCACGGTTGTACCAACTGCGGTCGAGCAGCAGCATCTCGCCGGCAGCGGGCAGGTGCTGCACATAGCGCTGGAAGTACCACTGCGCCTGCTCACGCTCGCTGGGTTTGGGCAGGGCCACCACGTGGCACTGGCGCGGGTTCAGCGTATCGGCAATGGCCGCGATGGCGCCGCCCTTGCCCGCCGCATCCCGCCCCTCGAACACCACCACCAGGCGCCGGCCGGCATGCAATAGCCAGCGGGCCAGGTTGTTCAGCTGCAGCTCCATGGGCGCCAGTTGCGCCAGGTAGTCCGACTTGGAGAGGCGCCCGTCCGTGGCCGTGCCCTTGTCTGTGCCCTTGTCTGCGCCCTTGTCCTTGCCTTTGCCCATGGCGGTCTCCACTTGTCTTGCGCCCTTATAGCCGCGATCCGGCGAGGCAAAGAAAAACCTGCCAGGCGTGGGCCGGGCAGGCTTCTGGGTGGGTGCGGCCAGGGCCGCCGCCGTCACTTCTTGCGCAGCTTGGCGATGGCCGCGATCTGCGCGGCCATGGTGGCGAACTCGCCCTGGGCCTTGGCAAAGTCGATTTCGGTCTTGGCGTTCTTCATGGCTTCTTCGGCCAGCTTCTTCGCTTCGAGTGCCTTCGCTTCGTCCAGATCGTGGCCGCGGATCGCCGTGTCGGCCAAAACCGTGACCGTGCCCGGCTGCACTTCCAGGATGCCGCCCGCGACGAAGACGAACACCTCTTCGCTGCCGTCGGCCGGCTGGATGCGCACAGCCCCCGGCTTGATGCGGGTGATCAGCGGCGTGTGGCGCGGCAGGATGCCCAGCTCGCCGTTCTCGCCCGGCAGAGCGACGAACTTCGCCTCGCCGGAGAAGATTTTTGCCTCGGCCGAGACAACGTCTACATGCAGGGTGGCCATGGTGGCTCCTTAGTTGATCTTCTTGGCCTTCTCGAAGGCCTCGTCGATCGTGCCCACCATGTAGAACGCCTGCTCGGGCAGGTGATCGCACTCGCCGGCCACGATCATCTTGAAACCACGGATGGTTTCCTTCAGGGGCACGTACTTGCCGGGCGAGCCGGTGAACACTTCGGCCACGTGGAAGGGCTGCGACAGGAAACGCTGGATCTTGCGCGCGCGGGCCACGGCCAGCTTGTCTTCAGGCGACAGCTCGTCCATGCCCAGGATGGCGATGATGTCGCGCAACTCCTTGTAGCGCTGCAGCGTCTGCTGCACGGCACGGGTGGTGCTGTAGTGCTCTTCACCCACCACGTTGGGGTCGACCTGGCGGCTGTTGCTGTCCAGCGGATCGACGGCCGGGTAAATGCCCAGCGAGGCGATGTCGCGCGACAGCACCACGGTGGCGTCCAGGTGGGCGAAGGTGGTGGCGGGCGACGGGTCGGTCAGGTCGTCGGCCGGCACGTACACGGCCTGGATCGAGGTGATCGAGCCCACCTTGGTGGAC
>JANOAQ010000416.1:0-1677 GCA_031411195.1 Burkholderiaceae bacterium
CTGACGGTGGAGGAGAACCTGCGCATGGGCCTGGCGGTGAAGCCCGGCGGCGCCAGCATCCCGGCCGAACTCTTCGATCTCTTCCCCATCCTCAAGCAGTTCATGCACCGCCGTGGTGGCGACCTCTCAGGTGGCCAGCAGCAGCAGTTGGCCATCGCACGCGCGCTGGCGGCGGGCCCCAAGCTGCTGATCCTGGACGAGCCCACCGAAGGCATCCAGCCCAGCATCATCAAGGACATCGGCCGCGTCATTCGCATGCTGGCCGACCGAAAGACCATGGCCATCGTGCTGGTCGAGCAGTACTACGACTTTGCCGCCGAGCTGGCCGACCAGTACCTGGTGATGGAACGCGGCGAAGTGATCGCTCGCGGCCGTGGCGCCGATATGCAGACCGACGGGGTACGCCAGCGCGTGGCGATCTGAAGAAGGTCGCCGGCCTTCGGTGCCGTGCTCTGGCCGCGATGGGGCCTTCTCATCGCCCGAGCCTCTACGTTTGAGGGAGTTGGCCGAACCATGGGCCAACTGGCGGTGATGGCCGCGGTCCATGACATGCCGTTGACCTTTGAGAACCACAGACTGGCATGAGTACAACCGCCTGCCGATGTGCCACAAGTCCTTCTGGAGATTTTCGCCATGTTCAAGCGCACCCCCAATGGCCCTGGCCTTCGGCCTGTTGGCCGTGTCCTCGCAGGCTTTGGCGGCCGGCTCCTTCTTCGGCAGCGCTGGGCCAGCAACCGCGTGGCCGATTCGGAGAACACTGGCCTGTACTTCGACAAGTTCGACCCGAACGTGGCCTGCGTGAACATCCAGCACCCCAACAGCGGTGTCGACCGTCTGGTGCAGATCACCGCCGTGCCCGAGCCCGAGAGCTACGCCATGATGCTGGCCGGTCTGGTCGGCCTGGGCTTCATCGCCCGCCGTCGCAAGGGCTGACAGCCGCGTGCCTGCCGGCCCCACCGGGCCGGTCGACAGGAAGGCGCCCGTGCGTGCAGCTTGCCCACGGGCGCTTGCCTTGCGGTGTTGCCTGGGGCGGCGCATAGACTCGGTTGATGACCGATGCCCCTGTAGTTTCCCCTGAAGATTCCCTTGTAGGTGCCCCCGCGCCTGCGCCTTCATTGCGAGTTGCCGTCGTCGGCGGTGGCCCGGCCGGCCTGATGGCGGCCGAAGCGCTGCTGCAAGGTGGGGCGCAGGTCGATCTGTACGATGGCATGCCTTCGGTGGGCCGCAAGTTCTTGCTGGCTGGCAAGGGCGGGCTCAACCTCACCCACGGCGAGCCCATCGAGCCCTTCACGGCCCGCTACGGTGCCCGCGCCGGCCAGTTGGCCCCCTGGCTGGCGGCCTTGTCGCCACAGGCCCTGCGTGACTGGGCGCTGGCCCTGGGCATCAAGACCTTCGTCGGCACCTCGGGCCGGGTGTTTCCGGCCGAGATGAAGGCCGCCCCGTTGCTGCGCGCCTGGCTGCAACGCCTGCGTGCCCAGGGCCTGCGCCTGCACATGCGCCATCGTTGGCTGGGCTGGGCCGAAGGCGATGCGCCCACCACCCTGCGCCTGGCCGGCCCGGCGGGTGATGTCACCGTGCAGGCAGATGCGGTGGTGCTGGCCCTGGGCGGCGCCAGCTGGGCCCGCCTGGGCAGCGACGGCGCCTGGGTGCCCTGGCTGCAAGGCCGGGGCGTGGACC
>JANOAQ010000417.1:0-6734 GCA_031411195.1 Burkholderiaceae bacterium
TCGGCGCACCGACGGGCCGAGCGGCTCTTTGGAGATCAGCTCGGGCAGGATCAGGTGGTCTTCAGGGTTGCCGGCTTCCTTGTTGCGCACCGAGGCCAGACCCGAGGCGTCGGTGGTGTAGGCCTGGCAGCGGCCCGAGAAGTAGGCCTTGTTGGTGGCCTCTTGCGTCTCGAAGACCACCGGCTTCATGTTCAGGCCGGCGGCCTTGGAGTAATCGGACAGGTTTTTTTCAGTCGTGGTGCCTGACTGAACGCACACCGTGGCGCCTTTTAGCTGCTTGGAACTGGTGATCTTGGACTTCTTGGTGACCATGAAGCCCTGGCCGTCGTAGTAGGTGGTGCCGGTGAAGTGCAGGCCCAACGAGGCGTCGCGGGTCAGGGTCCAGGTGGTGTTGCGCGACAGGATGTCGATCTCACCGGATTGCAGCGCAGTGAAGCGTTGCTGGGCATTCAGCGGCACCCACTTGATCTTGCTGGCATCACTCAAGATGGTGGCAGCCACGGCCTTGCAGACATCGACGTCCAAGCCGGAGTACACGCCTTGGCTGTCTGCTGCGGCAAAGCCGGGCAGGCTGGGGTTTGTGCCGCAAACCAGCTGGCCGCGCTGCTTGATGGTGTCCAGGGTCTTGCCCGCGTGGGCCGGCATCGTCGAAGCCAGGCTGCCCAGGGCAACCAGGCTGGCCAGCACGGCCTTCAGGGGGGTCTTGATCATGTGAAAGTCTCCAAAATAAACAATGCTCGGTCCCCGTCAGTCGGGCAGGGGCGGCGCAGTATAGGGCGGGGGTTGGGCTGGGCAACATGCTTGTTTGTCCGGGGGTAATACACCCATTGCACAACGTGGCCAGCAGGTTCCGTACCAGGCATCGCCCGACTCGGTGCCGCCGTGGCGCAACACCGACGCACCACCGACGCACGCCCGACGCACCACGGTGCACTGCCGCAGTGCGGTCGTCGCGCGGGTCTGCACCCGCGAGAGCCTGACTCAAGCCGGGCGTTGCAGAAAGTCCCAGAGCGCCTGTGCGGCCGGCTTGGTGTGCCGTGCCACTTCGGGCCGCTCGCGGTAGATGCGCACTTCCATCGTCAGCTCACCCACGCCGGGCAAGGCGGCTGGCACCAGGCGACGGCTCTTCAACTCCTGGCGCACCGAACTGGCCGGCAAGAACGCCAGGCCGTGGCCCTCCAGTGCCATGGCCTTCAGCCCCTCGGCCATGTCGGTTTCGTAGGTGGTCTCCAGCGCCGGGGCCACGGGCATCTGCCGGATGATCTGCTCGACCATGTGACCCATGTAGGCACCAGCAGCGTAGGCCAGCAGTGGTACCGGGGCGCCTCCTGAACCGAGCCTGAACATCGGTTGGCCCTTCGCATCAGCCTTGGCATAGGCCGCCAGGGTCTCGTGACCCAGGGAAAGCATCTCGTAGCGGTCCGGGCTGAGTTGCAGCGGCTGCGAGACATGGTGGTAGGCAATCAGCAGATCGCAGCCGCTCTCGGTCAGGCGCAGCACCGCGTCGTGGACGTTCAACGCAATCAAACGCGTCTTGACACCGGCAAACCGCCCCCGCAACTCCATCAGCCAGTGCGGAAAAAAGGTGAACGCCAGGGTGTGGGGAATGGCGAACTCGATCACATCCTGACCACTGGCGCGGTGACTGCGCATCAGGTTGCGCGCCGATTGCAGCGCCACCAGGATCTCCAGCGCCTGGGCGTGCAAGGTTTCGCCGGCATAGGTCAGACGGGTGGGGTAGGACGAGCGGTCGACCAAGTCAATGCCAGCCCAAGCCTCCAGTGCCTGGATCCGGCGTGAGAACGCCGGCTGCGTGACATGCCGCAACTGGGCCGAGCGGGAAAAGCTGCGCGTCTCGGCAAGGCTGACGAAGTCTTCGAGCCACTTGGTTTCCACGCCGGGCAGTTTAATAGCCTCAAACGCCCCACCATTCAAGGGGCTGGAGCCCCCTACCCCCCCCGATCAGAGGGGACTGCGGCCCGCCATGATCACCGACCCTTCGCTACAGTCCGTCCAACAGCAGTCGTCCCGGTTCGCTGAACTCGATTCGCCGGGGATTTGTCAAGATTGAGCAGGTAACAATATGAAAACCTTCATTCGCGCCATGGCGCTGGTGGCTTCGATGGCCGGTTTCGCGGCTTCGGCCCAAGCCGCAGTGGTTTTGAACTTCGAGGACGAGCCCGTGAATCCGGATACCGGCATGGGCGGCGCACCCGCCAGCCATTTCGGAATCACTTTCAGCGGCGGTGGAATCGTGCTCAGGGATTCGTTGTGGCCGGTCTCGAGTGGCAGCACCCGGGTCTTGTTCAACGGCGTGCCGGGTGGAAGCATCCTGCTGACCATCGACCCGACTTTTCAGTACGACCTGCTGAACTTCGACTTTTCAGTCGCCGACGCTGGCCTGCAGTACGACGTCACAGACGACAACGGCGCCCACTTCGCGGCTTTCAGGGACATCAACCCTACCGGCGGAAACTGGGTTTGGGGTAAACACGCCGCCGACCTGCAAACTCTGGGCAAGATCAGGAGCATCGAGTTCCGCGCAGGTTCTTCCAGTGCCAATTTCGCCATCGACAACATCTCGTTCTCGCTGAACAGCACCGGCGGCGGCCTCCACGTGCCCGAGCCGGCCAGTTTGATGCTGGTGGGTCTGGCATTGGCTGGCGTGGCTGCATCGCGGCGCCGCGCCAAGGCCTGATTGGGAAGGTATCCCGAGCCTGCGGTCGCCGCTGGCGGCGGCCGTGCATGATTGAACCCGCCTTTGAGCGGGTTTTGTCTTTCAGGGCATCACCAGGCCTGCTTCGTCTGCAGATTGCTGCAGCCGCCACATTTCGGCATAACGCCCGTTGCGGGCCAGCAGGTCGGCGTGGTTGCCGCGCTCTGCCACGCGTCCCGCATCGAGCACCACGATTTCATGTGCATCGGCCACGGTGGACAGGCGGTGCGCAATCACCAGCGCCGTCTTGCCATGGGCCGCACTCTTCAGTTCGGCCTGTATGGCGCGTTCGTTGGCCGAGTCCAGCGCCGAGGTGGCTTCGTCGAAGATCAGCACCGGCGGGTTCTTCAGCAAGGTGCGCGCGATCGCCACCCGCTGCTTTTCACCGCCTGACAACTTGAGCCCACGCTCGCCCACCATGGTGTCGTATCCCGTGGGCGTGGCGGTGATGAAGTCGTGGATGTGCGCTGCACGGGCCGCCGCATGCACCTCGTCGAGCGAGGCCCCGGCGCGGCCATAGGCGATGTTGTAGCCCACGGTGTCGTTGAACAGCACCGTGTCCTGCGGCACGATGCCGATGGCCCGGCGCAGGCTGGCCTGCTTGACCTGCCGGATGTCCTGGCCGTCGATCGTGATGCGCCCGCCCGTCACGTCGTAGAAGCGGTAAAGCAGCCGCGCCAGCGTGCTTTTGCCTGCACCCGAAGCGCCCACCACCGCCACTGTCTTGCCAGGCGGTATGTCAAAGCTGATGCCATGCAGGATGGGCCGCGCCGGATCGTAGGCAAAGTGCACATCCTCGAAGCGCACCGTGCCTTCGCTCACCGCCAGATCAGCCGCACCTGGCGTGTCGGCGACCTCGCGCTCGCGTTCAAGCAGCACGAACATGCGGTCCAGGTCGGTCAGGCTCTGCTTGACCTCGCGGTAGAGCACGCCCAGAAAGTTCAGCGGGATGTAGAGCTGAATCAGGAAGGCATTGATCATCACCAGATCACCCAGTGTGAGCCGCCCGTCCACCACGCCTTGTGTGGCGCGCCACAGCATGGCCACCAGGCTGGTGGCGATGATCAGCTGCTGGCCGGTGTTGAGCATCGACAAGGTGCTTTGGCTGCGCACCTGCGCCCGCCGAAACGATTCAAGCCCCTGCTCGTAGCGCTTGGCCTCAAAAGCCTCGTTGTTGAAGTATTTGACCGTCTCGTAGTTCAGCAGCGCGTCGATGGCCCGGGTGTGGGCTTTTGAGTCGAGCTCATTCATCTCACGCCGAAACTGGCTGCGCCACTCGGTCACCGTGACGGTGAAGGTGATGTAGACCGCCAGCGCGGCCAGCGTGATCCACACATAGCCCATGTCGAAGCGTGCGCCCAGCACACCCAGTACCAGCACCACTTCCACCAGGGTGGGCACGATGGTGTAAAGCGAATACGACACCAGCGACTGCAGCGCCCGCGTGCCGCGCTCGATATCGCGCGACATGCCGCCGGTCTGGCGCTCGAGGTGAAAGCGCAAACTCAGCGCATGCAGGTGGCCAAACACCTCCAGCGCGATCTGCTTGCTGGCGCCGAACGACACCTTGGCGAACACCAGCTCGCGCAACTCGGTGAACAGGCTCGTGCACAGTCGCAGGCCGGCGTAGGCCAGCAGCAAGCCCGCCGGCACCACCAGCACAGCACGGGCATCACCGGGCTTCAGATCGAGCGCATCGACCAGGTACTTCAGCAGCACCGGCACACTGACATTGGCCACTTTGGCCGCCAGCAGAAAGCCGATCGCCAGGCCCACACGCCAGCGGTATTGCCACAGATAGGGCAGCAGCTTGCGCAGGGTTTGCCAATCCGAACGGGGCGCCCCGGCGGTGGCGGGGTTGGGCAGGGCAAGGCTGGGAGCAGAGTGGCGCATGGACAGGTGAGCGGATGGCGATCAGATCGGGGCGGCGTGAAAGAATGGGCCGACACGACCAACGATGCAGGTGATGCCGATGAGCCAGACCACAAGCCCCGGCCCGCGGCCGCCTCTGATGACCGGGCCCACCAGTTTGCCCGATGGCAGTGAGCTGGTGCTTCGGGTGATGCCGCTGCCGGCCGACGTCAATGGCAACGGCGACATCTTCGGTGGCTGGCTGATGGCCCAGGTCGACCTGGCCGGCGCGGTGCTGCCGTCGCGCATCGCCAAGGGCCGCATCGCCACGGTGGCGGTCAACGAGTTCATCTTCAAGCAGCCCGTGTCGGTGGGCGACCTGGTGAGCTTTTACGCCCGCATCGCACGCATCGGCAAGACGTCGATCACCGTGCATGTGACGGTGCTGGCCGAGCGCAACCCGGCCAATCTGCAAGTGGTGCGGGTAACCGAGGCCAACCTCACCTATGTGGCCATCGACCGCGAAGGCAAACCCCGCCCCGTACCAAAGGACTGAACCGGGCGGGCTTCAGAACTTCGTAAAGTCGGGCGGGCGCTTCTGGAAGAAGGCCTGGAACGCCTCGGTGGCTTCAGGGCTGCGCAGGCGGGCACCAAACAGCGCGCCTTCGGTGGCCATCGCCTCGCGGATGCGGGCCCTCAGCGGCGCGCGCATCAACTGCTTGGTCTCTCGCACGGCGCCGGGCGGCAGCTTGTTGAAGCGTTCGGCCATGCGGCGGGCGTGGTTGACCACCTCGCCAGCCGGAAGCACCGCATTGGCGATGCCGCATTCGACCGCATCACTGCCAGTGAATGGCTCGCCCAGCATCAGCTTCTCGGTTGCCTTGGCGTGGCCCATCAGCGCCGGGATGATCAGGCTGCTGGCAAATTCGGGCACCAAGCCCAGGCTGACGAAAGGCATGGCCAGGCGGGCTTCGTCGCTGACGTAGACCAGATCGCAGTGCAGCAGCATCGTGGTGCCGATGCCCACCGCCGCACCGGTGACGGCCGCCACCACCGGCTTTTCGCAATCGAGCAGGGCGCCCATGAAACGCGCCACCGGCGTTTCTTCGCCGTCCTTGCCCAGACTCGGCGGGCGCTGCATGAAGTCTTCGAGGTCGTTGCCCGAAGTGAAGATGCCCGGCTGGCCTGTGATCAGCACCGCGCGCACGGCCGCATCGGCATTGGCGGCGATCAGCGCCTCGGCCATGGCGGTGTACATGGCCATGGTCAGAGCATTCTTCTTCTCGGGGCGGGCAATCTCGATCACGGCCACGCCGTTGAAGGTGGCGCTGCGGATGGTCATGGGATGGTTCTCCTGTATCAGACTGCTTCGAAGATGCCTGCCGCACCCTGGCCGGTGCCCACGCACATCGTCACCATGCCGTACTTGAGCTTGTGGCGGCGCAGGGCATGCACCACCGTGGCCGCGCGGATGGCGCCGGTGGCACCCAGCGGGTGGCCCAGGGCGATGGCGCCACCCATGGGGTTGACCACCTCGGGGTTCAGGCCCACCGTCTGGATGACGGCCAGGGCCTGGGCGGCGAAGGCCTCGTTCAGCTCGATCCAGCCCATGTCGGCCAGGCTCAGGCCGGCGCTCTTCAATGCGACGGGGATGGCCTCGATCGGGCCGATGCCCATGATCTCGGGCGGCACACCGCGCGAGGCAAAGCTGACGAAGCGCGCCAGCGGCTGCAGGTTGAACTGCTTGACTGCCTTTTCGCTGGCCAGGATAAGCGCGCCGGCGCCGTCGCTGGTCTGGCTGCTGTTGCCCGCCGTCACGCTGCCCTTGGCCGCAAACACGGCCCGCAGCTTGCCCAATGCTTCCAGTGTGGTTTCGGCGCGCGGGCCTTCGTCCAGGCTGATCGTGCGGGTGCTGGTGGTGATGTCGCCCGTAGTCAGATTGGGCAGACGCTCCAGCACCTGCACCGGCACGATCTCATCGGTGAACTCACCCGCGGCCTGGGCCCTCAGCGCCTTCAGGTGGCTTTGCAGGGCAAAGGCATCCTGCGCCTCACGGCTGATGCCATAGCGTTCGGCGACCACTTCGGCGGTCTCGATCATCGGCATGTACGCCGCGGGCTCACGCTCGGTGACCGACGTGTTCACATAGCGCGGCGCGTTCTTCATC
>JANOAQ010000418.1:0-6010 GCA_031411195.1 Burkholderiaceae bacterium
CGAGGCCTTGCTGGATGCGCTGAATCGCCCCTATTGCGTGGCGTCCAACGGCCAGCACCGCAAGGTGAACTTCACCCTGGGCCACACCGGCTTGCTGCCGCGTTTTGCCGGCCGCATCTTTTCGGCCGAAGACGTGGCCCGGCCCAAGCCCGCACCCGACCTGTTCTTGCATGCCGCGCGCATGATGGGTGCCACACCCGAGCAGACCGTGGTGGTCGAAGACTCGCCCACTGGCGTGGCCGCCGCCAAGGCCGCCGGAATGCGGGCCATCGGCTATGCGGCCATGACCCCCGCCAGCCGCCTGCACGACGCCGGTGCCGATGCGGTGCTCGACACCCTGGCCGACGTGCAGGCGCTGCTGCTGTCGGGCCAAGCTGAATGGGCCTGAAGCAGTCGCCCGAGGTCGACCGAATTGCCCCCGAAGGACTGATGGGCTTGCGGGCGGTCGCGATAGCGGGCACCGGGAACGGTGCCGTTCATCAGGGCTTGCGCAGGTTCAGCCAGAGACTATTGGACTATTGGACTATCGCCTTGGCTTGGCGAAGCCGCAGCCATCAGCACCAGCAGGAAGCGATCCGGCACCGTGTCTCGGTCGGCAGCAGCCTGGACAGGGCGCAGGGTGCCCGCAAGCGGCTGCAACTGCAGTTCGCGGGTCTCAGGCCCCAGACCATCGCGCGCCCGTGCAAGCAGGGCTTGCAACAGGTCTGCGCTGTGCGCCGACAACAAGCCGGCCAGCGGTCGCCCCAACAAGTCATCTTGCGCAGCACCCAGCAAGCGCGCGCCGGCAAGATTGATCTCGACCACGACGGTCCCCGCATCGATGGTCATGTAGCCGACGGGCGCGCGCTCGATCAGGGCTGTCTGGCGGATGAGCGCCGCTTCCAGCTCCGACCGCGAACGAGCAAGCTCCTCTTGTTGCAGATCCAGTTCGACCTGATGGACCTGCATTTCATGCAGCAACGCCATCGCGTCGACGGCCGTCGATGGCGCGGACGCCAATCGATGCAAGGCCGCCAAAGCATCGGTGGTGCTGGCCCGTTTGTGCTCCTTCGAGGGGCCAACGCTCAGCTTCGCCAATGCACGCTTGCGCAGGTCTGTGTGACCATGGGTGGTGTCACTTGAATGGGGCATGAGAACTCCGATTGTTTGAGTCAGCCTGCAAAAGCACAGAGCCTGTTCATGGGCCGCTAGGCTTTGCGCAGACGGGCTTCCAGGTCTTTGGCTGCAGTGATGTCGATCAAGGTGATGACCACGCCCTGAATGACGTTCGAGAGTGTTCTGTAGGGTTTGATGCGCACCATGAACCACAGCCCGTCGCTGGTGCTGATCTGCTTTTCGGTGGGCGTCAAGGTGCGCAAGGTCTCCTTGGCATCCTCATTGAGTTGCGGGTAGTTCAAGGTACTGGCCAGGTCGGTCAGGGGTCTGCCGATATCGCCTTCACGCAGCTGGATGATGCGCGTGATCTTGTCGGTGTAGCGCCGCACGTTCAAGGCGCTGTCCAGGAACAGCGTGGCAATGTCGGTGCTGTTGAGCAGGTTCTGCATGTCGCTCTGCGCCAGCGCCAGGTCGTCCAGCTTCGATTGCAATTCGCTGTTCAGGGTCTGCAGCTCCTCATTCATCGACTGAGACTCTTCCTTCGACGTGGTCAATTCTTCGTTGGCCGACTGAAGCTCTTCATTGGTTGACTGCAGTTCTTCGTTGGTTGACTGCAGTT
This sequence comes from Burkholderiaceae bacterium, assembly GCA_031411195.1. Taxonomy (GTDB): domain Bacteria; phylum Pseudomonadota; class Gammaproteobacteria; order Burkholderiales; family Burkholderiaceae_C; genus Pseudaquabacterium. Next base: position 1,715 of record JANOAQ010000418.1, read on the forward strand.
CTTCGTTGGCAGCCCGCAACTTTTCTGCCGACATGCCCATTTCCTGGTGCAGCGCCTGTATCTCGTCCTTGCAGCCCTGCAGTTCTTCGGGCGACGCGGCGCCGGGCACGCTGCCTGGCCGCGCGCGCCTGCGCTTGACAGGGGGCTGACTGGCCACCTCCCGGAAGACGATCATCACCATGCCGGCCAGCGACTGCGGCGACAGCATGGCCTTGACGGTCACGTTCAGCGTGAAGGGGGTGTCGTTGCCCACCTGCAGGCCGCGCAACTCCACGGTGCCGCGCTCTTGCAGCGCCTGCTGCAGCGCTGCGGCAATCTGCGTCCGGATGGCCGGGCGCGCCATCACGTGGATATTCCAGTTGGCCTTGCCTGAAGCGGGCTCCAGATACTTGCCGACACTGCCGTTGATGAAGATGACATCGCCTTGGTCGTTGACCAGCACTGCCGCCGGCGCGAACTCCTGAAGCAGCACCTGTTCTGCGTGGGACTGCAGGTTGGCGGATGGCGTGGCCGATTGCGACACTTTCAACTCCTTGGGCGACTGGCTTGGGGGCAGGCGAGACGGGATGGGGAAGTCCAACGATCCGGCGCTGACGATGTTCGTGTTGCGCCAGTAGAGCCTGGATTTTTGGCTCATGGGCGTGAACAGGCTCTGGGCGCTGCCGATTGTCTCTGCGCCACCCAGCAGCAGCGCACCGCCCGCGCGCAGGCTGTAGCTGAACAGCGGCATCAAACGCCGTTGCAGGCTGGCGTTGAAATAGATCATCAGGTTGCGGCAGCTGAGCAGGTCCAGCTTGGTGAAGGGCGGGTCCAGGATCACGTCGTGCTGCGCGAACAACACCATCTCGCGGATCTGCTTGTCGATCAGGTAGTCGTCGCCCTGGGCCGAGAAGAACCTCGCCAAGCGCTGCGCGTCCATGTCGGCCGCAATCTTGGCTGTGTAGCAACCCCTGCGGGCAGCGTTGATGGCGTCGGCGCTCAAGTCGCTGGCAAAGATCTGCAACGAATGGCCTGCTGCCGCAGGCAGCTCGGACACCACTTCCTTGAAGACCATGGCCAGGGAGTAGGCCTCTTCGCCGGTAGAGCAGCCCACCACCCAGGCGCGCAAGCGGCTGCCTGCAGCGCTGCGCGCCAGCAGGGCGGGCAGGACCGCGTCCTTGAGCTCTTTCCAGACATCGGGGTCGCGGAAGAAACTGGTCACGCCGATCAGCAATTCCTTGAACAGCAGGTCCAGCTCCTGCGGGTTCTGCTTGACGAAGCCTTCGTAGGCGGAATGGGTGGCCAGGCCGTGCACGCTCATGCGGCGCTGGATGCGCCGGCGCAGCGTGCTGGGCTTGTAGTCCGAGAGGTCGTGTTTGCACCGCTTGTGCAGCAGATGCAGGATCGGGTAGAGGCCCTGCGCATCGTTCTCGTCGTTGCCTTCGGGCAATCGCCCGGCGGCCTGCTGCTCGGCCGCCACGCGCAGGATGTGGCCCGGCAGGTCGGCCGGCAGGCCGACGATGTCGACGCAGCCCGCGGCCATGGCGCTCTTGGGCATCGAGTCGAATTGCGCCGACTCGGGCGACTGGGCCAGCGTCAGCCCGCCTTGCGACTTGATGGCCTGCAATCCCAAGGTGCCGTCAGAGCCCATGCCCGACAACACCACGCCGACCGCCCGATCGCCCTGGTCGCGCGCGAGTGAGGAGAACAGCAGATCGATGGGCAGCCGGAACCCGCGCGGCTGTGCGGGTGGCGACAGGTGCAACACCCCTGCCGACAGCGTCAGGTCGCGGTTGGGAGGAATGACATAGACGGCATCGGGCTCCAGGCGCATGGCCTCGCCCGCTTCGAACACCGGCATCGTGGTGCTTCTGGCCAGCAGTTCGACCAGCATCGCCTTGTGCGTCGGGTCCAGGTGCTGAACAACCACATAGGCCAACCCGCTGGCAACGGGTGCGCCAGCCAGAAATTGCTCAAGCGCGGCCAGCCCGCCTGCAGACGCCCCCACGCCGACCGCACGGGGCGCGAGTGGCGCGAGGGGCGCGCTGGCATCGCTGCCTTTGATGGAAGGTAGGCGCATGCAGCGGTATGACCGATGGGCCTGGCCTTACGTGGCCAGTTTGTCGAGCAGCAGGCGGTCGTATTCCGTCTTGACGACCTCGTAACACTCGCAGCTGCGTCTTTCCAGCCCCAGGCGGTCAAGGACCGTGATGCGGCCGCGCGCATACTTGATCAGCCCCGCCTTCTGCAGGGCGAGTGCCGCCTCGGTCACGCCTTCTCTGCGCACACCGAGCCCGCCGGCGATCAGTTCTTGCGTCGCCCAAAGCTCGCAGGTGGCCAGCCGGTCCAGGCGCAGCAACAACCAGCGGCACAACTGCTGGTCCACACTGTGGTGCCGGTTGCAAACGGCGGTCTGCGCCATCTGCGTGACAAGCGCTTGCGTGTATCGCAGCAGCAGGTGCATGACAGGCCCGCCCTGTTCGAAAGCTTCCATCAGCGCGTTTGAGCGCAAACGGAAACCTCGGCCGGCACTCAGAACGACCGCCCGGCTCGGCGTCGAGTTTCCGCCTGACTCGAAAAGCACCTGCCCGAGCGGCATGTCGATCTCTTCGAGCAATGCAGCCCATGGCTGATAGGCGGGGTCGGGCAGCGCTGACAGGAGATGGTTCGCTCTCGATCCCAAGACGTGCGCTCCCGCTAAAACACCCCAATACGGCCCGCTGCAGGGCGATGAATAACGTCGGCGACGACAGGAATTTTTGTACAGCCGACCGCATTGTGCGCCCCCGGCATTCTGTCCAAGGGGAGACTGCCGTTCAATGAGCGATGCTGAGGCGACCGTGTACGCTGCCGAACAGACCGCGCGGCGACTCGCCCACACATTCATTGAGCACATTTGACCGCAATTTTGTGAAACGTTGCCCATACGTTTTGGCGGGTGATGTAACGCACAAACGCACAAACGCATAACCGCATAACCGCATCAACGTACAAAAGGCTGAGACGTGGCTAAATCGCTCAAGACCGCAATGGCCTCGTCCAATCACGGACGAGTGCAAAAATGCCCCACCGGCATCAAAGGCTTCGATGAAATTACAGAGGGCGGGTTGCCGAGAAGCAGGATCACGTTGATCAGCGGTGGAACGGGCTCTGGCAAGACGCTTCTGGGAATTGACTTTCTGGTCAACGGCGTGATCCAGTACAAGGAGCCTGGCGTCTTCATGTCCTTCGAAGAAACCGAGGACGAGCTTTTTCAGGACGTCGCTTCTCTGAACCTGGATCTGCGCGCACTGGTTCAAAAAAAGGCAATTCGCCTTGAGCACGTGATTCTCGATCGCGTCGACATCCACGAAAAAGGTGAATTCAATCTTGAGGGCATTTTTGTCCGCCTGGACCTGGCCATTGAATCCATCGGCGCCAAGCGGGTCGTTCTGGATTCGATTGAATCATTGTTCGCAGGAATCACCGATGTCGGCATCCTTCGCCTTGAGATCAAGCGTTTATTCAGGTGGCTCAAACAGAAGCAGGTGACGGCGGTGGTGACGGGTGAACAAGGTCAGAACTCCTATACTCAACATGGCCTTGAGGAGTTCATCTCCGACTGCATCATTCTCTTGGACAACCGCGTCCGCCAACAAGTCTCAACCCGCAGAATCCGCGTCATCAAATACCGAGGCTCCAACCACGGCACCAACGAATATCCTTTTGTCATCGACAAGGATGGGCTTTCCGTCATCCCCATCACTTCGACAGGGCTCGACCACCCCGGCACCGCTGAAAAGGTTTCGACAGGTATCCAATCATTGGACAAGCTGTTTGCGGGCGGGGGTTACACCCGAGGCTCTACCGTATTGGTATCAGGCACTGCCGGCACCGGGAAAACCAGTATCGCCACTGCGTTTGTGGATGAGAGTTGCAGAAAAGGCGAACGATGCCTGTACCTGTCTTATGAGGAATCGCCTGGGCAACTCATCCAGAACATGAGTTCGATCAATTTTGATCTGGAGAATTGGTCGAAGAAGGGGCTTTTGAAGATTGTATCGACCCGACCCGCCTTTTTTGGTCTCGAGACGCATCTGCTTGATCTATACAAGCTGCTGGCAGAATTCAGGCCAATATCGGTAGTCATCGATCCCATCACCAGCCTGATTGGACAAGCCGAAACCACAGAAATTCAGTCCATGCTGACGCGCATGATCGACGCCTTGAAATCCAAGGGCATCACCGGCATCTTCACCAGCCTGGTCTCTTCGGCAGCGCAAAATGACACCAGCGGTGAAATCGGCGTGTCGTCGTTGATCGACACCTGGATCGTGG
>JANOAQ010000419.1:0-5022 GCA_031411195.1 Burkholderiaceae bacterium
CTTGTCGATGATGGCGTCGAGCTGGTCGATGTCGCTGGCCATGTTGGCGCGGGCTTCTTCATCGGCCACGCTCATCTCGGTTTCCAGCCGCAGGCGGGCCAGCGGTGTGCGCAGGTCGTGGCTGATGCCGGCCAGCATCACTGCACGGTCTTCTTCCACCTTGGCCAGTTCGCGGGCCATGCGGTTGAAACCCATGTTCACCTCGCGGATCTCGCTGGTGATGGTGGTCTCGTCCAGGCGCGAGTCGAACTCACCGCCGCGCAGCCGGCTGGCCGCAAAGGACAAGTCACGCAGCGGGCGGTTGATGCGCTGGGCGATGAGAACGGCGCCGGCCACGCTGACCAAGGCCGCCACCAGCAGCCACCACAGCCGCCTGTCCAGCCAAGGCCGCGTCTCCAGCAGGCTGGCGGGTGCCTTCAGCCACCAGGCCTCGCGCTCGACCAGGAAACCCAGCCAAAGCCCCGGGGTGCCGTTGACGCTGGTGGCCACCAGCAATTCGCGCCCAAGGCGGCTGCGCAGTTCGGCGGCCAGGGTGTGGGCTGCGTCGGATTCTGCGGTGGACGTCCACACATCGGTCAGGACACGGGGCTGCAGCAGCAGCCCTTCCCGTGTTGACAAGAGCCTGGCCAAGGACGCGCGGCCGTCGCGGTCTGCGCTACGCAGGGCAACACTGGTGAGCCGCACCACGCTGGCCAGGTGGTCCGATTCCAGTGGCACCGGTTGGGCCGAGGTGTTGACGCTTCGCAGCGTCAGTACCCAGGCGGCAACGCCACCTGCCAACAGCAGCAGCAACAAAAAAAATGTGCGCCAGAACAGGCTGAGCGCGACCTTCTTTTGGGTCAAGGACATCTCTCAAATAGGCAGCCGGCAACCTTAACCCATCCACCACCCCTTCGATGGGGGGTGGCCTGGGCTTGGCCAGTGCCGGGAATCAAGCCGCGCCGTCTGGCACGAAGACGTAGCCAACACCCCACACGGTCTGGATGTAGCGCGGTTGGGCGGCATCGGGTTCGATGAGCTTGCGCAGGCGCGAGACCTGCACATCCAGGCTGCGGTCGAAGGGCTCGAAGTCTCGCCCCCGCGCCAACTGGGCCAGCTTGTCGCGCGACAGCGGCTGGCGCGGGTGGCGCACCAGGGCCTTGAGCATCGAGAACTCGCCGGTGGTCAGGGCGATGGGCTCGCCATCCTTGGTCAGCCGGCGCAAAGACAGGTCGAACTGGAAGGGCCCGAAACTGACGATCTGCGCCTCTTTGCTGGGGGCGCCGGGGGCTTCCTGGGCCGGGCGGCGGCGCAGCACGGCGTGGATGCGGGCCAGCAACTCACGCGGATTGAAGGGCTTGGACAGGTAATCGTCGGCGCCCACCTCCAGCCCCACGATGCGGTCGACGTCTTCGACCTTGGCGGTGAGCATGATGATGGGCGTGGTGTCGTTGGCCGCACGCAGGCGGCGGCAGATCGACAGGCCGTCTTCGCCCGGCATCATCAGATCGAGCACGATCAGGTCGATGTTCTCGCGGGTGAGCAACCGGTTCAGCGCCTTGCCGTCCTCGGCCAGCAGCACTTCGAAGCCTTCTTGCGACAGGTAGCGACGCAGCAGGTCGCGGATGCGGGCATCGTCATCCACGACAGCGATCCGGTCCGGCCGGGCATTGACAGGCGCGTTCATGGGCGGGACTCCAAATATGTAACAACGGCATTGTGCAGGCCGACTTCAGCGGTTTTCGGGCCGCTCTGACCCTCTGTTACAAATCTTGCGGCATGGCAATGGCTGAGCGTGAGGTCAACCACAGTTGCACCTGCGGCGCTGTGGTTGAAGCGCCCGGTGCGCGATGATGGGCGCCCGGACCTGCTTTCGACGGTTCACTGCACAGGATCACCATGCCCGCACGCCACGCGCCTTTTTTCCCTTGCAAGCCATGGCGGGCCACCGCATTGGCGTTGGCCTTGGCCGCATTGCCCGCTTTGGCGACGGCGCAATCGGCGATGTTGCAGCCTCCACCACAAAACGTCGTCAATCTGACGGCCGAGGCCAGCCGTGAGGTACCGCAGGACCTGATGTCGATCAGCCTGGCCGTGACCCGGGAAGGCGCTGATGCTGCAGTCGTGCAGGGCCAACTGCGCCAAGCCTTGGAGGCGGCGCTGGCCGAGGCCCGCAAGGTGGCCCGGCCGGGGCTGGTGGAGCTGCGCACCGGTGCCTTCGGCGTCTTTCCGCGCTACACCACCAAACCTGGGGCTGCCACCACCATCACGGGTTGGCAGGGCCGGGCCGAGCTGCTTGTAGACGGCAGCGACCAGGCGGCCATCAGCCAGCTGGCCGGTCGCTTGACGGGCTTGACCGTAGCGCGCGTGGGCTTCGGCCTGTCGCGCGAGGCCCGCGAGAAGGTGGAGGCCGAAGTGGCCGCCCAGGCCATCGGCCGATTCAAAGGCCGTGCCGAGGCCTATGCCAAGCAGTTCGGCTTTGGCGGCTACAGCCTGCGTGAAGTGAGCGTAGGTGGCGGTGATGTGGCTGCGCCGGTGCAACCAATGTTCCGCGTGCAGGCCATGTCCGCTGGCGCACCGGGCGGTGAAGCCCAGCCGGTGGAAGCCGGCAAGACGGTGGTCAGTGTCACCGTCAGTGGCAGCATTCAGCTGTCACCTCGATAACCTGCACCCACCCCCGGAGCGCCTACGGCGCACCCCCTCAAGGGGGCGCCGCCGCTGGCCCGGCAGAGCCGGTTCCAGGGCGTCCGCTTGGGAATGCCGAGCGTGCTTATTGAGCAGTCCACCCCCCGTCGACCGCCCAGGCCACGCCGCGCACATTGTCGGCAGCCGGCGAGCACAGGAAAACGGCCAGCTCACCCAGTTGCTCGGGCGTTGTGAACTGCAGCGAAGGCTGCTTTTCAGCCAGCAGGCCCCGTTTGGCCTCGTCGTTCGACACACCCAGCGCGGCGGCGCGGGCGTCCACCTGCTTTTGCACCAGCGGGGTCAGCACCCAGCCTGGACAGATGGCGTTGTGGGTGATGGCGGTGGTGGCGCATTCGAGTGCCACGCTTTTGGTGAAGCCCACCAAGCCATGCTTGGCTGCCACATAGGCCGACTTCTGCGCTGACGCCACCAGGCCATGGGCCGAGGCCACGTTGATCACGCGGCCCCAGTTGCGCGCCTTCATGCCGGGCAGGGCACAGCGCGTGGTGTGGAAGGCGCTGCTCAGGTTGATGGCGATGATGGCGTCCCAGCGGTCGGCCGGAAAATCCTCGACATTGGCCACGTGCTGGATACCGGCGTTGTTGACCAGGATGTCGACCGCACCGAACTCGGCCTCGCAAGCGCGCACCATCGCTTCGATCTCGGCGGGCTTGCCCATGTCGGCGCCGTGGTACGACACCTTGCCGCCGAGTTTGGCCACTTCGGCCTTGGCGCCGTCCACGTCACCGAAGCCGTTGAGCATCAGGTTGGCGCCCTGCTTGGCCAGCGCCAGCGCCAGGCCCAGGCCGATGCCGCTGGTGGAGCCGGTGACCAGCGCTGTTTTTCCTTTGAGCATGTGATTTCTCCGAATTTGGGTTGCAGTGGGCTTGCTGCGATGATTGTCCGTGAGGAGACCTGCACCGTGACTGACAGCCAGCAAGAACCGCCCCGCCTCCACCAGGTGCAATGCGCCGACGCCAAGGGCCTGCACCGCATGGCCTATTGGGAATGGGGCGACCCGGCCAACCCTCGGGTGCTGGTCTGCGTGCACGGCCTGTCGCGCCAGGGGCGCGATTTCGACGTGCTGGCGCGCGCTCTGTCCGACGACTACCGCGTGGTCTGCCCCGATGTGGTGGGCCGTGGCCGCAGCGACTGGCTGGCCGACCCGATGGGCTACAACGTGCCGGCCTATGTGGCCGACATGGTCACCTTGCTGGCCCGCCTGGACGCACAGGTGGTGCACTGGGTGGGCACCTCGATGGGCGGCCTGATCGGCATGGCGCTGGCCAGCCTGCCCGGCACGCCCATCAGCCGCCTGGTGCTCAACGACGTGGGGCCGGTGATCGAATGGCAGAGCCTGCAGCGCATCGGCACCTATCTGGGCCAGCCCAACCACTGGCCCAGCGAAGAAGCCGCCGCAGATGCCCTGTTGGCCATCAGCCAGGGCTTCGGCCCCCACACGCGCGAGCAGTGGCTGGCTCTGAGCCGGCCGCAGCTCTTGCCCGACGGCGCCGGCTTCACCACGCGCTATGACCCCGCCATCGCCGTGCCCTTCCGCCTGATCACACCCGAGCTGGCCATGGCCGGCCAGGCCATGCTCTGGGCCGGTTACGACCGGGTGGCTTGCCCCACGCTGCTGATCCGCGGGGCCGAGTCCGACCTGCTGTCCTTGGCCACGGCCCAGGCCATGACCGAACGTGGCCCGCGCGCGCGCCTGGTGCAATTGCCGGGCATAGGCCATGCGCCCACCCTGGTGCAGGCTGATCAGGTGGCCTTGGTGCGGGAGTTCCTGCGCGGCCCATGAAGACCGATCTGCCGGCGCCCCGTCGAGACGCGGCGCCCATCGTCTTGCTGACCGAAGCCGCGCCGCCCGCTGTCCACGGGGTGGCCAACGGTGCGGCCCGCGATGCCGAGGAGGCCGCCCTGCAGCGCGCCCGGGCCTTTGCCGAGCCGTTGCTGCACGGTCAGTTGCTGGACACGGGTGAAGATGCCCTGGCCCATGCCGACGGTGTGGCCGCCATCCTGCAGGCCATCGGCGCCGGCCCCACCATGCGCGTGGCGGCCTACCTGGTCTACGCCGGCGACTATCTTCAAAAGCCCGAGGAGGTGGTGGCCAAGGCCTTTGGCGACAGCTATGCCAGCCTGGTGGCCCATACCCGCAAGCTGGTGCAGATCCAGCGCGCCGCCCGCTTGGCGCAGGTCGAGACCGAGCAGCGCGCCCAGCAGACCGAGCGGGTGCGCAAGATGCTGCTGGCGTTTTCGCGCGATCTGCGGGTGGTGCTGCTGCGCCTGGCATCGCGGCTGCAAACCCTGCGCTGGTTTGCCGCCAGCAAGCAGCCCTGTCCGGTGGCGCTGGCC
>JANOAQ010000420.1:0-2936 GCA_031411195.1 Burkholderiaceae bacterium
CATGGACGAGGTGCTGCCCTCGACCGAGGTGCTGAAGCTGCTGCAGGCTGAATGGCCGATGCGCCCGCTCGACCCGACCGTCACCGGCGAGACCGCGCAGCGCTGGGCCTATGCCGATGGCCGTGGCGAGATCGGCCTGATCAGCAGCGTGACCCAGGCCTTCTGCCGCGATTGCAACCGCGCCCGCTTGTCCACCGAGGGCAAGCTGTTCCTCTGCCTGTTCGCCACCCGGGGCCACGACCTGCGCACCTTGCTGCGCAACGGCACCAGCGATGCCGACATCAGCGGCGCACTGGCTGGCGTCTGGGGCGCACGCGATGACCGGTATTCCGAATTGCGCGCGGGCCAAAGCGCTGATACTTCGACCGGCGAACGCCGTGTCGAGATGCACTACATCGGCGGGTAGATGAGCCCATGACCCGCCTTGACCAGATCGCCGCCCAGGTGGCCGGCTACGACCCCAACGCCCTGCCGGTGGCGCAGGCCCAGGACTTCATCGCCCGCCTGGTGCCCCGGGTGCAGGCGGTGGAAAGTCTGGCCCTGCGCAGTGCTTTGGGCCGGGTGCTGGCGCGCGACATCGTCTCGCCCATCGACGTGCCTTCGCGTGACAACTCGGCCATGGACGGTTATGCGCTGCGGGCGGCCGATCTGGCGGCCAGCGGCGACACGCTGATCCGTATCGCCGGCACGGCCTATGCGGGTGCCCAGCACAGCGGCGCTGTCGGGCCAGGCCAGGGCTTGCGCATCATGACCGGCGCGGTGATGCCCGGCGGCCTGGACACGGTGGTACCGCAAGAATTCACCCGCACCGAAGCCGATGGCCGGGTGTGCATCCCGGCCGGCACGGTGCAAGCCGGCGACAACCGCCGACTGCGCGGAGAAGACCTGGCCCGTGGCGACGCGGCGCTGCAGGCCGGCCGCATCCTCACACCGGCCGATCTGGGCCTGATGGCCTCACTGGGCCAGGCCGAGGTGCCGGTGTACCGCCGCCTGCGGGTGGCCTTCTTTTCCACCGGCGACGAGCTGCGCTCCATCGGCCAGCCGCTGGACGAAGGTTGTGTCTACGACAGCAACCGCTACACCATCTGGGGCATGCTGACCCGCCTGGGCTTCGAGGTGCTCGACCTGGGTGTGGTGCGCGACGAACCCGAGGCCCTGCGCGCCGCCTTCACCCAGGCGGCGGCCTGTGCCGATGCGGTCATCACCTCGGGCGGTGTCAGCGTCGGCGAAGCCGACCACACCAAGCAGGTGATGAAGCAATTGGGCGAGGTGTTGTTCTGGAAGATCGCGATGCGGCCTGGGCGGCCGATGGCGATTGGTCGAATCGGCACCGGCGAACAGCAGGCGCTGCTCTTCGGCCTGCCCGGCAACCCGGTGGCCGTGATGGTGACGTTCTACGCCTTCGTGCGCGATGCCTTGCTGGCCATGAGTGGCGCCACACCCCAGAGCCTGCCCATGCTGCGCGCGGTCAGCACCGAGGCGTTGCGCAAGAAGCCCGGCCGCACCGAATACCAGCGCGGCATCGTCAGCCAGGCCGGTGATGGCCGCTGGCAAGTTCGTATCACCGGCGCCCAGGGCTCAGGCATCCTGCGCAGCATGAGCCAGGCCAACGGCATGGTGGTGTTGCACCACGGCCAGGGCCATGTGGCTGCCGGGGATCTCGTCGACGTCATTCCATTCAATGGGCTGATCTGACCGCGCCGCTGGCGGCTGCCGCCGTCATCGCGGCTTCGCCCTCGTCGACGACGGACGGCACCTCGTCACTTTCAGCCGTGGTGATCTCGCCGGGCACGCTGCGGCGCGCAAACAGGGTGTAGACGGTGGGCACCACGAAGATGGTCAGCAAGGTGCCCAGGCTCATGCCGCCCACGATCACCCAGCCGATCTGCTGGCGACTTTCGGCGCCCGCGCCAGTCGCCAGCGCCAGTGGCAGCGCGCCCAGCACCATGGCGCCGGTCGTCATCAGGATGGGGCGCAGGCGCAGGCTGGCGCCTTCAACCACCGCCTCGACCGTGTTGCGGCCCTGCTGGCGCAACTGATTGGCAAATTCCACGATCAGAATGCCGTGTTTGGTGATCAGACCCACCAAGGTGATCAGGCCGATCTGGCTGTAGACATTGAGCGTACCGCCGGACAACTGCAACGCCCCCAGCGCGCCCACCATCGACAGCGGCACCGACAACAGGATGACAAACGGGTCGACGAAGCTCTCGAACTGCGCTGCCAGCACCAGAAAGATGAACAACAGCGCCAGCACGAAGACCAGCCCCAACGCACCGCTGGACGCGCGAAATTCGCGCGAGACACCGTTCAGCTCGGTCGTGTAACCCGGCTTGAGTACTTTTTCGGCGATGCCGTCCATGGAGGTCAGCGCTTCGCCCAGCGCATAGCCCGGCGCCAGGTTGGCCGTGATGGTGACCGAGCGGCGCTGGTTGAAGTGGTTCAACTCACGAGGGCTGACCGATTCACGCACCTTGACCAGGCTTGACAGCGGCACCATCGCTGGGTTGCCGCTTGAATCCACGCGGCCACGCACGAAGAGCTTTTCGATGTCGTCGGGCCGGGTGCGGCCGCCATTGGCCGTCTGCACCAGCACGTCGTACTGCTCGGCCTCGCGCTTGTAGCGGGTGACGGCGCGCCCGCCCAGCATGGTCTCCACCGTGCGAGCCACCTGCTCGACCGCCACGCCGGCATCGGCGGCACGCTCGCGGTCGACTTCCAGCACCAGCTCGGGTTTGTTCAGGCGCAGGTCGTTGTCGGGCTGGATGAAGCCGGGATTCTTGGCCATCTCGGCCAGAAACTGCTGGGTGACCCGGGCCAGGTTGGCATAGCTGTCGTTGGTGACGATGACGTAGTTGATCGGCCGGTCACGGAAGCCCTGGCCCAGGCTGGGCGGCGTCACCGGAAAGGCCGTCACCCCCGGCAGGCCCGCCAGC
>JANOAQ010000421.1:0-10325 GCA_031411195.1 Burkholderiaceae bacterium
GCCCACCCAGCGCGCGGTGCCCTGGATGCTGCGGTACACCAAGCCGGTGATGCCGCGTGTGGGCGGCAGGCCGTCGCCGGGGTCGGTGCCCGGCGCGTGGCCCATGTCGGGCGAATTGGCGGGGACAGCACGCCGTCGCAACGGTGGCGCAAGACGCTGGATCTGCCCGTGCAGCGCTTCCACCAGGCCGGTGACGTGGCGGGTGCCTGCGGCCACCAGCTTCAGGCCGCCACGGGTATCGGCCACCGGGCCGCTGGACGGTGGTGGGGGGCTGCTGCCGCTGCTGTGGGGGTCGTGCGGGCCGCGGTGGCTGCGGGTGATGGGCGTACCGGGGATACCGGAGGTGCCGGAGGTGCCGGGGGTACCGGGGCTACGGGGCGTACGGCGTGTCATGGGGGCTCCTGGACGCTGGCGCAACGGTGCGGGTGGCCGGGTGGCCAGCCTGCCGTTTGGGCATGCCTGATTGGGGGGTGGCAGCGGTGGGTCCGGTCTGCGTCAGATCAATGTCGGCCTGTGCGCAGTGCACGGCCGAGACCTGCGATTGCAGCACGGCTGCGCCCCGTCAATTGGGGAGGGCTCCCGGTGTCGGGCGCGCGGGTACGGGCGTTTAAGGCACCCGGCCCGCAGGCCCGGGCCGCATCAGCACCAGGCTTCGGCGCGGGCGGCGGCCCGGGCGGCCGGGCTGTCACCCAGCACGGTGAGCTGGCGCGAGCCGGCAAACAGATCGCGCGGCTTCAGCCCGTAAACATGCCGGATGGAATGGCTGAAATGGGTGCTGTCGGGGTAGCCGGTGTCCAGGGCCACGTGCACCAGGTTGGTTTCACGGGTGACGTGGTGCAGCAGGCTGCGCGCGCGCTTCCAGGTGCGCAGGCTGCGAAACGGCGTGCCCACCTCTGCCTTGAACAGGTGCAGAAAACGCGAAAACGACAGGCCCACCGCCTCGGCGCAGGCCTGTGCGGTGATGTTGCGCGAGGGGTCGTTGCGGATGTCTTCGAGCACGCGGTTGATGCGCGCATCGATGTGGCGCGGCGCCAGCCGCTGGCCGAAGAAGCATTCATCGAAGCCGGTGGTCTGCAGGTCGATCTCGCGGCCATGGGTGCGCAGCCAAGCGTGCGCGCTGCGCACCCGCTGCAGCATCTGCGCGGCTTCGGGCCGGTCGGCCGGCACCGGGCCGGCGTGCTCGCGCAGCCAGGCGGGCAACTGCGCCTGGTCGACGGTTTCGGGCTCGATGGTGATGCTGCAGATCAGGCGCTCGTCGCAGGCCACGCGGTGCGGGGTGAAGGGCGGCACCACGGCCAGAGCGGTGGTGTGCATCGGGGCATCGTCGGCCAGCAGGCCGGTGGTGGCATCGCCCAGGGCGATGCGCAGCGATGCGCCCAGCGACGCATAGATCAACCAGCCGCCCATGGTGCGCACGCTCACCGCGCCCAGCAGACCGGCGTAGAACACCCGGTCGTTGTTCAGCCACATCACGCGGTTGCGCCGGTCGGCCAGGGGCAGTGCTGCGCCTGTGTCGGCCGCGCGGTGAAGGGTTTGCGGAACCTGCTGACGGGCCAAGGGGGAATCTCCTGAGGCGTGTTCGTGATCGGATCGGTGGACGGGCGTCAAAGCGTGCGGCCGGCGGCGGCCCAGTACGGCTCGCGCAGGATGCGCTTGAGCACCTTGCCCAGGGCATTGCGCGGAAAGTCGGCCTTGAACTCGACCGCCGCCACGCGCTGGTGGCGGGCCAGGCGCTCATTGGCCCAGGCCACGATGACATCGGCATCGGGCGTGGCGCCGGCCTTGGGGATGACCAGGGCCAGCACGGTTTCGCCCCATTTGTCGTGCGGGATGCCGATGACGGTGACGTCCAGCACATCGGGGTGGCCGCCCACCACGGCTTCGATGTCGGTCGGGAAGATGTTGAAGCCGCCCGAGATGATCATGTCCTTCTTGCGGTCGACCAGGGTGATGTAGCCCTGCTCGTCCAACTTGCCCACGTCGCCCGAGCGGATCCAGCTGCGGCCCCGTGCATCGCGCCAGATCAGGGCGTCGGTCATCTCGTCGCGCCGGTGGTAGCGGGCCATCATGCCGGCGCCGTAGCCGGCGATCTCGCCCACCTGGCCGGGGGGCAGCACCTTGCCGTCGTCGTCGAGGATGCAGACCTCGCAGCCGATCACCGGGCGGCCCACGCTGTCGAAGCGCAGGGCATGCTGGTGGGGCTTGAGCATGGCGCCGAAGCCCTCGGAAAAACCGTACAGCTCGATCAGCTTGTTGCCGAACCGCGCGATCACCTCGCGTTTGGTGTCGCGCCGCAGCGGCGAGCCGGCGCACAGCAATGTCTGCAGGGTGGAATGGTCATACTGGTCGAAATCGGGCTGCTGCAGCACCATCAAGAACTGCGACGGCACCATGAAGGTGTGGCTGATGCGCTCGCGCTGCACCGTGGCCAAAAACGCCTTCGGGTCGAAAGCCGGCATCACCACGCAGGTGGCGCCGACAAACAGCGCCGGCAGCATGGTCAGCCAGGTGCCGTTGCTGTAGAGCGCGGTGGTGGTCAGTGCCCGGCTCTGCTCGGTGAAGCCCTGCTCGATGGCGTTGAACATGGCCCAGTGGGTGCGCGTGCGGTGCGTTTGCACGATGCCCTTGGGCAGGCCGGTGGTGCCCGAGCTGTAGATGATGTTGAACGGCAGCGCAGCATGGCAGGCGGCCAGTGGCGGGGTGGCGGGTGCATCGCCCAAGAAGGCTACAAACGGCAACCAGCCGGGTGCCTGGTGGTGCACGGCCACCAGACCGTCGGCACGCAATTGCGGGCATTGGGCGCGGTGGGCGCCCAGCCGGTCGTTGAAATCGGCGGTGGCAAACAGCATCACCGCGTCGCTGTCGTCGATCAACGTGGCCAGCTGGTCTCCGGTGAGCAGGCCCGACAGCGGCACCACGCAGGCCCCGGCGCGCACGATGCCGAAGGTGATCTCCAGCATCTCGACCGAGTTGCCCATCAGCACCGCCACCTGGCAGCCTGCGCCCACGCCGCGCGCCACCAGCGCGTTGGCCACCCGGTTGATGTTGGCGTTGAAATCGCCCCAGGTGCGGCGCACCGGGCCACAGACCACGGCTTCCTTGTCGGCCTGGGTGCGGGCATGCACCTCGAACACGTCGGGGATCAGCACGCTGGTGTCGTCCAGCGTGTCGAGGGCGGGGGCGGGCGGCAGGTTGGCAGCGGCAGATGTCATGGCCGCTGAACCCTAACAGCCGCGGCCGGCTTGACCATCCGGGCAAATCGGGATCACGCCAGGCGGGCTTTACCACGCTGGGTGTCACCTGGGGCGCTGCCGGGCGCCCTGGTCTGCATTAGCGTTTGCCCGATGAGCACTGCCCTGCACTTCGACCCCGCCGACCCGGCCTTGCGGCGTGACCCTTTCCCCACCTTCGCCCGCCTGCAGGACGAAGACCCGGTGCACTGGAGCCCCGCGCTGCGCGCCTGGGTGCTGACGCGCTACGAAGACGTGCGCCAGATGCTGCTGACCGACACCCTGTCGCCCGACCGGCTGCGCCCCTTCTACGCCCAGTTGCAGGGCGAACGCCGCGACACCCTGGCCGAGGTGATGCGCTACATGTCGCTGTGGATGGTGTTTCGCGATCCGCCCGAGCACACGCGCCTGCGCAAGCTGGTGGGCACGGTGTTCAACCTGAAGGCGCTGGAAGCCATGGCCGAGCCGGTGGGCCGGGTGGTGGACCACCTGCTCGACCAGCTGCCCACCGGCCAGCCGGTGGACTGGGCCCGGCAGGTGGCGGCGCCGCTGCCGGCCTACGTGATCATGGACATGCTGAAGATCCCTTACAGCGCCTTTCCTGAGCTGAAAGAGGCCTCCGACGAGTTGCGCGCCTTCATCGGCGGCGCCCGCGCCGATGGCGACCGTTATGCCACCGCCCGGCGCGGCGCCGAGCGGCTGGCCAGCTTCTTCCGCGCGCTGATCGCCGAGCGGCGTGCCGACCCGGGCGATGATTTTGTCAGCCGCATGATCGCCGCGCGCGACGAAGGCGGCCGCCTGAGCGAGGACGAGCTCATCGCCACCTGCATGCTGGTGCTGTTTGCTGGCCACGAGACCACCACCCACCTGCTGGGCAATGCGGTGCACGCCCTGCTGGACCACCCGGATCAACTGCAACGCCTGCGCGACGAGCCCGGCCTGATCAACAGCGCGGTCGAAGAGTTCTTGCGCTACGACGGCCCCAGCCACGCCCTGGCCCGGGTGGTGAAGGTGGACCATGAAATCGGCGGCAGGTCGCTCAAAGCGGGCGACCGGGTGTTCGGCTTTGCCAACGCGGGCAACCGCGACCCGCGCGCCTTCACCGACCCGCAGGGGCTGGACATTGGCCGCACGCCCAACCGGCACCTGACCTTCGGTTTCGGCCTGCACTTCTGCATGGGCGCACCGCTGGCCCGCATCGAAGGCCAGCAGTGCATCGCCCGGCTGCTGCAGCGCTACCCGCGCATCGCTCGGGCGCCCGGCGAGCCCGAATGGATCGACGCCCTGGCCATGCGCGGTGTGTCGCGCCTGCCCGTGCAACTGGGCTGAACCGCCCTTGGAGAACCCCATGCAAGACGCTTACCTCATCGGCACCAGTTGCACCCGCTTCGGCAAGCAGCCGGGCGCCAGCTTCAAGGATTTGACGCGCCAGGCCTATATGGCCGTGCTGGCCGACGCCGGCCTGGACGACGGTGGCGCCATCGCCAATGCCTGGTTCGGCAACTGCGGCATGGGCGGTTGGGGCCAAAGCAACATCCGCGGCCAGGTGTGCTTCACGCCGCTGGTGCGCGAGGGCCTGTTTCCTGAGCGGGTGCCGATGATCAATGTGGAAGGCGGCTGCGCCACCGCCACGATGGCGCTGCACGGGGCCTGGAAGGACGTGCTGTCGGGCACGTCGGCCCTGAGCCTGGCCATCGGCGTGGAAAAAACCTTCGTGCCCGACAGCGTGCCCGGTGGCCCGGCTGCAGCGGCTGCGCGCCAGCAGGCGCTGTTCGACGGCGGCATCGACCAGCTCGACCCGGCCGAGTGGATGGACTACTACGCCCGCGCGGGTGAGCAGGCCGGCAAGCCATTCAACCCCAAGGACGCGGGCGGCACGCTCTTCATGGACACCTACGCCATGCAGGCCGCCTGGCACATGTTGACGCATGGCACCACCGCCGCGCAAATCGCCGCCGGCGCCAGCAAGAACCACGCGATGGGCGCCAAGAACCCGCTGGCGCAATACCGCTTCGAGGTGAGCGTCGAGCAGGTGCTGGCCGATCGGCTGATCAGCGCCCCGTTGACCCGCGCCATGTGCGCACCCATCGGCGACGGCGCGGCCGCTGCGCTGGTGTGCTCGGGCGACTTTTTGCGGGGCTTGCCCAAGGCCGTGCAAGAGCGCGCGGTGCGCATCCGCGCCAGTGTGCTGACGGGCGGCAAATACCGCCGCCTGGACGAGCCGGGCCTGAGCCACCTGGCAGCCCAGCGCGCCTACGCGATGGCCGGCATCACGCCCCAGCAGGTGGACGTGGCCGAGGTGCACGACGCCACCAGCTTCTGCGAGATCTACCAGGCCGAGATGATGGGCTTCTGCCCCATCGGGCAAGGTGGCGCATTTGTCGCCAGCGGTGCCACCAGCCTGGGCGGCGAGCGGCCGATCAACCTGTCGGGCGGCCTGGTGAGCAAGGGCCACCCGGTGGGCGCCACCGGCCTGTCGATGATCCACGAGCTGGCGCTGCAACTGCGCGGCGAGGCCGGTGATCGCCAGCAGCCGGGCGCCCGCATCGGCCTGGCCGAAAACGGCGGCGGCGTGATCGGCTTCGACGAAGCCGCCTGCGCGGTGACGGTGCTCGAGAAGACTTGAGCGCACCGCGCCGAAGCGGCGGCCGGCCGCGCCAGAATCGCCGCTTTTCACGGCCCCAGGAGACCGGGTGATCGACGTGCTGGTGATCGGCGGCGGCAATGCCGCCCTGTGCGCTGCGCTGATGGCGCGCGAAGCGGGCGCCAGCGTGCTGCTGCTGGAAGCCGCGCCGCACGCTTGGCGCGGCGGCAACTCGATGCATGTGCGCAACCTGCGCTGCATGCACGACGCGCCGCAGGACGTGCTGGTCGAGGCCTATGCCGAAGAAGAATACTGGCAAGACCTGCTGAAGGTGACCGGCGGGCGCACGCACGAGGCGTTGGCACGCCGGGTGATCCGCGATTCAGCCACTTGCCGGCCCTGGATGCGGCGCCACGGGGTGCGTTTTCAGCCGTCGCTGTCGGGTGCGCTGCACACGGCCCGCACGAATGCGTTTTTCATGGGCGGCGGCAAAGCCCTGGTCAATGCCTACTACCGCAGCGCCCAGCAACTGGGCGTGCAGGTGCGCTATGAATCGCCGGTGCACCGCATCGAGCTGGACGAGGGCCGCTTCGTGGCCGCCTGGGTGGGTGACGAGCGCATTACCGCGCGCAGTTGCGTGCTGGCCGCCGGCGGTTTTGAATCGAACCGCGAGTGGCTGCGCCAGGCCTGGGGCCAGAACGCCCTGGGCGAGTGGCCGGCCGACAACTTCCTGATCCGCGGCACGCGCTTCAACACCGGTGTACTGCTGCGGCACCTGCTCGACGCCCACGCGGCCGATGCGATCGGCGACGCCACCCAGGCCCACATGGTGGCCATCGACGCGCGTGCGCCGCTGTACGACGGCGGCATCTGCACCCGCATCGATTGCGTGTCGCTGGGCATCGTGGTCAACCAGGCGGCGCAGCGCTTCTACGACGAGGGTGAAGACTTCTGGCCCAAGCGCTACGCCATCTGGGGCCGGCTGGTGGCCCAGCAGCCAGGGCAGATCGGCTACTCGATCATCGACGCCAAGGCGGTGGGCCGCTTCATGCCACCGGTGTTCGACGGCTTGCGGGCACACAGCCTGGGCGATCTGGCGCGCCAGTTGGGCCTGGACGCAACCGCCTTCGAGGCCACGGTGGCGGCCTACAACGCCGCCTGCCGGCCGGGCACCTTCGACCACACCACACTCGACGATTGCCGCACCGACGGCCTGGCGCCCGCCAAGACCCACTGGGCCCTGCCGCTGGACACCCCGCCCTACTTTGGCTATGCCGTGCGGCCGGGCGTCACCTTCACTTACCTGGGACTGAAGACCGATGAGACTGCCGCAGTGCACTTTGGCGGATTGCCCAGTGCCAACCTGTTCGTGGCTGGCGAGATGATGGCCGGCAATGTGCTGGGCCAGGGCTACACCGCCGGCGTGGGCATGAGCATCGGCACCGCCTTCGGACGCATCGCCGGCACCAGCGCGGCAGCGGCTTGTGGCCACCGCGCCCCAGCAACGCAGGCTGCCGATGCCATCGCTTGACGCATTGGTCCAAGAGGCCAGCGCCCTGGCCGATGGCCGGCCGGCACGCACCATCCCGATCGATCCGGCCGGGCGGGCATCGCCGGCTGAAGCCGAAGTGGCGCGGGTACTGCAAATCTGCAATGCCTGCCGCTACTGCGAAGGCTATTGCGCGGTGTTTCCGGCCATGACGCGGCGCTTGGCCTTCAACCCGGCCGACGCGCACTTTCTGGCCAATCTGTGCCACAACTGCGGCGCCTGCCTGCACGCCTGCCAGTACGCCCCGCCGCATGCGTTTGCCGTCAACGTGCCCCAGGCCATGGCCCGGGTGCGCGGGCAAACCTATGCCCAGCATGCCTGGCCGCATGCGCTGGGCCGGCTGTACCAGCGCAATGGCCTGACGCTGGCCGTGGCGCTGGCAGCAAGCCTGGCCTTTTTCATGCTGCTGGCGGTGTGGCGCCAGGGCTCCTTGGGTGGTTTGCCCGCCGGCGGCAACTTCTACAGCGTGTTTCCGCACGGGCTGATGGTGGCGCTGTTTGCGCCGGTGTTCGGCTGGGCGGTGCTGGCCCTGGGCGTGGGCTTGCGCTGCTTCTGGCGCGATGCGCCGCCCGGGCCGATCAACGCCACGGCGGCCGGCGAAGCGGTGCACGATGTGCTGAACCTCACCTACCTGGGCGGCGGCCACGGTGATGGCTGCAACAACGAAGACGACGCCTTCAGCCTGTGGCGGCGGCGTTTCCACCATGCCACTTTCTACGGCTTCATGGCCTGCTTTGCGGCCACCACGGTGGCCACGGCATGGCACTACGGGTTCGGCTGGCAAGCGCCCTACCCGGCCACCAGCTTGCCCAAGCTGTTGGGCATTGGCGGCGGCATCGGCCTGGTGGTGGGTACGGCCGGGCTGGGTTGGCTGAACTGGCGCCGCCACCCCCTGCAGGGCGATGCCGCGCAAAAGCCGATGGACCGCGGCTTCATCGCCCTGCTGGCGGGTACGGCGGCCACCGGTCTGGCCCTGGCGGCCAGCCACGGCAGCGTGGCCCTGCCCACCCTGTTGTGCCTGCACCTGGGCTGCGTGATGGCGTTGTTCGCCACCCTGCCTTATGGCAAGTTTGCGCATGGCGTGTACCGCAGCGCAGCCCTGCTGAAGTGGGCCATCGAAAAACGCCAACCCAGCCGCCTGAAATTGGGCGACGACTGAACCCCCGGAGACACCCATGACCGCCTTGGCCCGACGCATCCTGCTGACTGCCCTGTTGAGCACCCTGCTGGCCACCGCCCTGCCCTGGGCGGCAGCGCAAGACATCCCGCGCAAGAACATCACCCTGGTGGTGGGCTTTGCCGCCGGTGGCGCCGCCGACACCGCTGCACGCGTGGTGGCCAAACGCCTGGGCGACAACCTGGGTCTGACCGTGGTGGTGGACAACCGCGCCGGCGCCGGCGGCAACCTGGCGCACCAGTACGTGGCCAATGCCACGCCCGACGGCAGCACCCTCTTGCTGGGCTCCATCGGCCCGCTGGCCATTGCGCCCCACCTGATGAAGCTGGGCTACGACCCGGTGCGCGACCTGGCCCCGCTGACCATGGGCATGAGTTTTCCGAATGTGCTGGTGGTGCACGCGGGCGTGGGCGTCAAGACGCTGGCGGAATTTGTGGCGCTGGCCAAGAAGAAACCCGGCGCACTGGATTTCGCCTCGACCGGGGCGGGCTCGGCATCGCACCTGGCCGGTGAGTTGTTCAACGACCGAGCCGGCATCGACACCGTGCACATCCCCTACAAGGGTGGTGCCCCGGCGCTGCAAGACCTGCTGGGCGGGCGCGTGGCGGCCTACTACTCGACGCCCGCCACGGCCCAGGCCCACATCGACAGCGGCAAGCTGGTGGCGCTGGCCAGCACCGGTCTTTCCCGTTCCGCTGGCATGCCCAACGTGCCCACCATCGCCGAATCGGGCTACCCAGGCTTTGCCGCCACCAACTGGTATGCCTTTGTGGCGCCAGCCAAGATGCCCCTGCCGTTGCAGGAACGCTGGAACCTGGAACTGGTGAAGGCCTTGAACGCCCCCGACGTGAAAGCCGAGTTGCTCAAGCACGGCCTGACGCCGCTGCCTGGCAGCCGCGACGACCTGGCACGCACCATCGCGGCCGAAAGTGCCACCTGGGGCAAAGTGATCCGAGAGCGCAAGATCACGGCTGAATGAAAAACGCCGCCCTCGGGCGACGTCCTGTTCAGCGCGGCAAACCGTTCTGCGCGGCAGACCGATCAGCGTTGCACGTCCGACAGCTTGCACTGCTTGGCCAGGAACAAGGTGGTCAGGTGCTCCTTGCGGGCCGTGGCCTGCTGGGCCAGGGCCGGCCCGGCTTGGGCGGCCGGCGCCGGGGTGAGATGCACCACCTGCTGGATCGGCTGAGCCGCCGGCGCCACAGCCGCCGCCGGTGCCGGCGCGGCGCTGCCAAACAGGCCGCCCAGCAGACCGGCCACGCCCTGGGCATTGGCCACCGCATTGCCGCGCCCGGCATTGCCTGCCAGGGCAGCCAGGGCATTGACCTGCGCGTTGCCGGCCTGGGCATTGGCCAGCGCCGGTGCGCCCGCCTGGCCGGCCTGGCCGGCCAGTTGCGCTGCCAATTGCGCTGCCACACCCACGGCTTGTGCTTGGGCGGGGGTGACCCGGCCGGATTGCAGCGCTTGCAGCTGGGCGGCCTGCAGCTGAACCGCCTGAAGCTGAGCGGCCTGCAGTTGGGCCACCTGGGCAGCGTTCAACTGCGCGGGTTGCATTGCGGCAGGCGCGGCGGCGGCACCCATCAGGCCACCCAGCAGACCTCCAAGTCCACCGCCCAGACCACCGCCCAGACCACCACGGCCGCCGCCTTGGGCCAGGGCCGTCAGAACCTGGGCGCCGGCCTGCGCGGCCGCATCGTTGGCGGCCGGGGCCACCGGCACAGCGGGCGCAACGGCCACCACCGGCGCAGGCGCAGGCGCAGCCGGCATGCCGCCACGGTTTCCATC
>JANOAQ010000422.1:0-3468 GCA_031411195.1 Burkholderiaceae bacterium
TGCAGGCAGCCGGGGGGCAACGGGCCCTCGATGGCGACCACGCCCTTCTGGTGGGGCCCGGTGAGTTCTTCGCCGGTGGCATCGTCGAGCAGCTTGACGTTGTAGCCATACACCGCCTTGCCGGGCGAGCCAAACTTGGTGGGGGCCGACTCCACGCCGTTGCACAGGGCCAGGATGGGCCAGCCGGTTTCGGTCTGCCAGTAGTTGTCGATGATAGGTTTGCCCAAAGCCTGGTGGATCCAGGTGGCGGTGGGCTCGTCCAGCGGCTCCCCGGCCAAAAACAGCGCGCGCAGGCTGGACAGGTCGTACTTCGTCAAAAACGCCGGGTCTTGCTTCTTGAGCACGCGCGCTGCCGTGGGGGCGCTGAACATCACGCTGACCTTGTACTTCTCGACCAGGCTCCACCAGACGCCCGCATCGGGCCGGGTGGGCAGGCCCTCGTACAGGATGGTGGCCATGCCGGCCAGCAGCGGGCCGTAGATGATGTAGCTGTGGCCCACCACCCAGCCGATGTCGCTGGTGCTGAAGAACGTCTCGGCCGCCGGCCCCTGGGCCCCGTGCTGGGGCGCGCAGTAGATGTGCTTCATGCTGGCCGTCAGCGCCACCGCGTAGCCGCCGGTGTCGCGCTGCACGCCCTTGGGCTTGCCGGTGGTGCCGCTGGTGTAGAGGGTGTAGCTGGGCTCGTTAGATTCCAGCCACTCGCAGGGCACCACCACACCGGCGGCGGCCTCGCGCAGCGCGGCGTAGTCTTCGTCGCGGCCGGCCACGCGTTCGAAGGCCGCCAAGCCACGGTCCACCATCAGCACCTTGGCAGGCTTGTGCTCGGCCAGGCGGATGCCTTCATCCAGCAGCGGCTTGTAGGGCACGCCCTTGCCGCCTCGGCTGCCGGCGTCGGCACTGATGATGACGATGGGCTGCGCATCGTCGATGCGGCTGGCCAGGCTGTGGCTGGCAAAGCCGCCGAAAACCACCGAGTGCAATGCGCCGATGCGTGCACAGGCCAGCATGGCAAAGGCGGCCTCGGCGACCATGGGCATGTAGACCAGCACGCGGTCGCCCTTTTTCACACCCAACTGCAACAGCACGGCGGCCATGCGCTGCACTTCATCGTGCAACTGCGAAAACGTATAGACCACTTCCTTGTCGACCTCGGTCGACACCCAGATCAGGGCGGCGCGGTCGGGGTGGGTTTTGGCATGCCGATCCACCGCGTTGTGGCACAGGTTGGTGCGGCCGCCCACAAACCACTGGGCGAAAGGCGCCTTGCTGTAGTCGCACACCTCCGTGAAGGGGGTTTCCCAGTCGATCAGCGCGGCCTGCTCGCGCCAGAAGCCGTCACGGTCTTCGATTGAACGGCGGTGGAAGGCGGCGTAGCGGCTCATCGGGTGTCTCCTGCGGGGCGCCCTGTTTGGGCGCGGGGGTCTTGTCGGGTCGCCGCGCATTGCACGGCGTGGCACTGACAACACACTGACTCTGCGTACCGCCAGACGCCAGGCGCCCACCGGTTTGACGCGCCACGAGCCGCCTGCATCGGCGTGTGGCGCACCCCGCCATCCCTGGAAAGTTGCGTAGAAACCGGGTGGTATCCTCGCCCGCTGATGACGATGCTGCAAGCTTCCATAACCAAGCGCCTGCTCGCCGCCCTGTGGGTGGCTTGGGCCGCTTGCGTGCAGGCAGCGCCCGACACTGCGGCAGCGCCAGCGCCACAGGCCCCGCCGGCCGGCACGTCGATCACCGCGCCCATCATGAACCTGCTGGGCGAGCGTGGCCTGCTGCGCCCGCTGGCCGCTGGCGCCCTGGTCGAGTCGGTGCGCAATTCGGTGCGCGACACCGCGTCCGATCTGGTGATGTCGGCGATGAACTTCCTGGGCGTGCCCTACAAGCGCGGCGGCAACACCGAAGAAACCGGCTTCGACTGCAGCGGCTTCACCCGCCACATTTTTGAGAACAGCATCGGCCTGGTGCTGCCGCGCCGTGCCGACGAGCAGGCCACCACCGCCGGCCTGCTCAACATCAACCGGGCGGAGTTGAAGCCCGGTGATCTGGTGTTCTTCAACACGATGAAGCGCACCTTCTCGCATGTGGGCATCTACGTGGGCGACGACAAGTTCATCCACTCGCCCCGCACCGGCGCCGAGGTGCGCATCGAAGACATGCGCGATTCGTACTGGGCGCGCCGCTTCACCGGTGCCCGCCGGGCCGACCTGAGCGCGGCCACCCCGCAGCTGCCGGTCACGCGCTGAAGTCGGCCCTGCCGGCAGGGCTGGCACCCGATTGCTGCAGCGCGGGCAGCCCCACACGGCACAATCACCCTCCATGGGCGAAACCGTCATTCCTCTGGCCGACCTGCGTTATGCCGCGCCGGTGCCGGCCATCCCCTTGCAACCCGTTGCGGCCACCGGCTGGCTGCCCGATGCATTGGGCCGGCCGCTGCGCGACCTGCGCATCTCGGTGACCGACCGCTGCAACTTTCGCTGCAGCTACTGCATGCCCAAGGACGTGTTCGACCGCGATTACGTCTTTCTGCCACAGACCAGCCTGCTCAGCTTCGAGGAGATCACCCGCCTGGCCCGCATCTTTGTTGCCCACGGGGTGCAAAAGATCCGCCTGACCGGCGGTGAACCGCTGTTGCGCAAGGGCCTGGAAAATCTCATCGCCCAACTGGCCGATCTGCGCACGCCCGAAGGTGCCCCGCTGGACATCACGCTGACCACCAACGGCTCGGTGCTGGCGCGCAAGGCGGCCGCGCTCAAGACCGCCGGCCTGCAACGGGTGACGGTCAGCCTGGACGGCCTGGACGATGCGACCTTCCGGCGCATGAACGACGTCGACTTTCCGGTGGCCGAGGTGCTGGCCGGCATTGAAGCGGCGCATGCGGCCGGGTTGGGTCCGATCAAGGTCAATATGGTGGTCAAGCGCGGCACCAACGAGCAAGAGATCCTGCCGATGGCGCGCTACTTCCGCGAACATTTCGACGGCCGCATCGTGCTGCGCTTCATCGAGTACATGGATGTGGGCGCCAGCAACGGATGGCGCATGGACGAGGTGCTGCCTTCGGCCGACCTGCTGAAAATCCTGCAAGCCGAGTGGCCACTGGAGCCGTTGGACCCCACGGTACCGGGCGAGACCGCCGAGCGCTGGCGCTACGCCGACGGCCGCGGCGAGGTCGGCTTCATTTCCAGCGTGACGAAGGCGTTCTGCGGCGACTGCAACCGCGCGCGGCTGTCGACCGAGGGCAAGCTGTTCCTGTGCCTGTTCGCGACCCACGGCCACGACCTGCGGGCGCTGCTGCGCGGCGGCTCGTCCGATGCGCAGCTCGCCGCCGCCATCGGCGCGATCTGGGGCGTCCGCGACGACCGCTATTCCGAGTTGCGCGGGTTCGCGCAGCCGCAGCCGGGCGGCGAGCGGCGCGTCGAGATGCACTACATCGGCGGCTAGACCGGATGAGGACGCCGCTGTGATCGCGGT
>JANOAQ010000423.1:0-2597 GCA_031411195.1 Burkholderiaceae bacterium
GTCGGGCCTGTTGGAGTTCTACCGCCTCGACAAGGAAGGCGCCGACCGCATCGAAAACCTGCAGGAACTGGTGAATGCGGCCGAAGCCTTCGTCACCCAGGAGGGCTTCGGCAAGGATGCCGTGGCCCTGCCGGTGGATGAGACCGGTGGCCCGGGCACCATGGCCATCGGCGTGCCGGTGGCGCTGGCAGCGGTCGACCTGACACCAGACGCCGAAACGGGCGAGATCGTGTCGCCGTTGGCGGCCTTTTTGACCCACGCGGCGCTGGAAGCGGGCGACAACCAGGCCCAGGCGGGGCAGGACGCGATCCAGCTGATGACCGTGCACTCGGCCAAGGGGCTGGAGTTCGACTGCGTCTTCATCACCGGGCTGGAAGAAGCGCTGTTTCCGCATGAAAACTCGATGAGCGATGCGGATGGTCTGGAAGAAGAACGCCGCCTGATGTACGTGGCCATCACCCGGGCGCGCAAGCGCTTGTACCTGAGCTTCAGCCAGACCCGGCTGTTGCACGGCCAGACCCGCTACAACGTCAAGAGCCGCTTCCTGGACGAGTTGCCCGAAGGCGCGCTGAAGTGGCTGACGCCGCGCAATGCCGGCTTCGGCTCAGGCTACGCCAAGGAGTACCAGCAGGCCTGGCAGCGCGGCACCGGCCTGGGCTCGGTGGTAGGCGCCGGCCGTGTGGCAGGCCGCCCCGCCTATGCCGCACCGCCGCCGCCACCGGCCATGGTCAGCAAGACGCCGCCCAGCCACGGCCTGCGGGTGGGTCAGGGCGTGTTCCACACCAAGTTCGGCGAAGGCGTGGTGCTCACACTCGAAGGCAACGGCCCCGATGCGCGGGCGCAGGTCAACTTCGGCCGCCATGGCGCCAAGTGGCTGGCGCTGGCCATTGCCAAGCTCACGCCGGTGGATTGAACGCCGCCGCAGCTTCTTCTATCAAGCCAGAAAGCGCGCCAAGGCCTCGGCCAGCGCCTCGGGCTGGTCGTGGTGCAGCATGTGCCCGGCCTTGGCCAGGTGCAGTTGCTGCACATCGCGCACATGGGCCAGCCGCGCCTGAAACTCGGCATGGCCGTAGCGGCCGCCCCAGTGGGCATCCTGCCGCGTTTCAGCACCCTGTACCCACAGCAGCGGGGCGCTGATGGCCTGCCAGGTGGCGATGGCCTCGGCCGCCTTGTAGGGCACCGGGTTGATGCGGCGGTGGGCGGCATCGGCATGCACATGCCACAGGCCATCGGCCCTTTGGCCCGCCCAGTGGCCGGCCAGCCACTGCGCCTTGTCGGCGCTGATGCGCGGGTTGTTCTTGCACAGGCGCTTGGCCACGTCGGCCTGGCTGGCGTAAGGGCGCAGGGTTTGCGACACCTTCAGTTCTTCCAGCCAGGTGAGCAGGCGCTGCGGTGCCTCGGCCGCCGGGTGGTCGGGCAGGCCGAAGCCTTCGAGGTTGATCAGTCGGCGGATGCGGCGCGGCCGCACGCCGGCATAGGTCATCACCACATTGCCGCCCATGCTGTGGCCCAGCAGGTCGAACGGGGTATCGGGCGACAGCGCGTCGGCCAGCGCGTCCAGGTCACCCAGGTAGTCGGCAAACCAATAAGCGTCGGCACCGGCCTGGCCGGGGGTCAGGCCGAAGCCGCGCCAATCGGGGGCAATGATGCAGCGCTCATCGCCCAAGGCGGCCATTGCGTCCACCACGAACTGGAACGACGCGCCCACGTCCATGAAGCCGTGCACCATCAGCAGCACCGGCTGGCCGGGCTGAGGCGTGCCCCATTGGGTGAGGTGGTAGGGCAGGCCGCGTATGGGCAGGGTGTGGCTCTGGGCCAAGCGGCGGGGCTGGTAGGCAAGGGTCATGGGTGCCACTGTAGAGGCGGCCCGGTAGAGGCGCCTGTCGGTGGCGCGACAGAGCCGTTGGGTCGTGCTGCCAGAATCGGGCCATGATCGACTTCAATCTTCGCCCTGCAGAGCCCCGCGATGTGCCAGTCATCGTCGGCCTGATCCGCGAACTGGCCGAGTTCGAACACCTGGCCCATCTGGTGCGCGCCACGCCCGAAACGCTGGCGCCGCACCTGTTCGGCCCCAGGCCGGTGGCCGAATCGGTGGTAGCCGAGGCACCCGGTGCCGATGGCCAAACTCAGGTGGTGGGCTTTGCGCTGTTCTTCACCAACTTCAGCACCTTCCTGGCCCAGCCGGGGCTGTACCTGGAAGATCTGTACGTGCAGCCGGCCTGCCGGGGTGCGGGCATCGGCAAGGCGCTGTTGTCGCACCTGGGCGCACTGGCGGTCCAGCGCGGCATGGGCCGCTTCGAGTGGAGCGTGCTCGACTGGAACGAAAACGCTATCCGCTTCTACGAGAAGATGGGCGCCTCGGTGATGCCCGACTGGCGCATCTGCCGGATAAGCGGCGACGCGCTGGCCGCGTTTGCGCCCGTTGCAGGCGATTGATGCCTCAGCCGGCGCCGGGCCGCCCCAAGGCGGCTGAGCGCCCCCTCGGGGGGCAGGAGCGAAGCGACGTGGGGGCGGACATCTCAGTCCAGCAGCACGGCCAGCAATTTATCGGGCGACACCTTCATCTGCCTGGCGTGGCCACCCAGCACCGAGTGCAC
>JANOAQ010000424.1:0-3510 GCA_031411195.1 Burkholderiaceae bacterium
CCAGTAGGCCAGCGAGCGTGCCAGCTGGCCACGGTGCCCGCTCTCCCAGGCGTGCGCGGTGCGAATCAACAAGTGGAACGCCATGCCGCCACAGCCGGGCAGCAGCGCGGGCAGGCGGCGCGCCAGCGTGGGACCGGCGCCTTCGCGTTGCAGCGCCTCGGCGATACGCTGCTCGGCTTGCTCCAGTTCAGGCCAGTGCGGGTTCACCGGCGTTGCTGCAAAGGCCGACGCCGCCCAGGTGCGCAGCCGCGCGTCTTCGGCGCCCAGCGCCGCCAGTGCGTGCAGCGCCATGGGCACATGGCTGCTGAAGGCGCCGCCGCTGAGCGGCAGCGCGCCACTGCTGGCGCGCTGGGGGTCCAGGTATTCGGGCGCGTGGTTCAGCTCCTGACTGAGCAGCTCGCGCAACAGCGGGCCGTCTCCTTCGCGCTCGTAGCAGGTGATCTCGAAGCCGTTGCCATCGGGATCCTTGAAATAGATCGAGCGGCTTTCGCCGTGGTCGACCAGCGCGGGTGCCTGGCCGATTTCGAGCCGCAGATGTTCGAGCCAGTCCAGCAGGCCGGCGGCGGACACGCGCAGCGCGATCGTCGGCGCGCCGCCCTGCGGCGGGCGCTCGAACAGCGCCAGGTTCAGGCGGCCGTCAGCATCGGCCAGGGTCAGCGGGCCACCATCCTGGGCCCAGTGTTCGTAGGCGGCGAGACGCCGCAGGCCGAGCACGCGGGCATACCAGGCTTCGGCGGCGGGTCGGTCGCTGACGTTGAGGTGCAGATGGTCGATGGCTTCGAAGGCAGGGTTGGAGAACATGGCAACGTCGAGGAGTGGGAGACAGACGTATCCTCAAACTTCAAGTTAACTTGAAGTCAAGCAAAATGTCGTCCCCCCCGTTGTCGATCGACGAATTGGCGCAGCGCGCTGGCGTGGTCACCAGCACCTTGCGCTTCTGTGAGGCCCAGGGACTGATCCACGGTGGCCGAAGCACTGGCGGTCACCGTCAGTAGCCGCGCGACATGCTGCGCCGCGTTGCATTCATCCACGCCGACTCAATCGGACTGGGAATGCCTGGCGCGCGACTGGCAGCGCATGCTGGACGAGCGCTTGGCGCTGTTGATGCGGCTGCGCGAGCAACTTGGCAACTGCATCGGCCGCGGCCGCCTCTGCCTGAAGCGCTGCGCCCTTTACAACCCGCCGGATCAGGCGGCGGTCGGTGGCAGCGGCGTGCGCTACTGGCTGGGCCAGAGGCCGCCGGTGTGAGGTTGCCTGACCGCGTGAGTGATTTCCCCGCGGATCGATGTTTGGCATGCAACTGACTTGCTTGCCGGTATGAACGATCGCAAGAACGTTGCCCAGTCGGCCGACATGCGGTAGGGGATCTCAAAACTGGCCTCCGCCAAGGCCCGGTAGTACCGATCGGTTTCCTGCTGCGCCGCCTCGGCCTGCTTGCGGGCAGCGATGTCCTCCACAACCGCGCCGAAGCCGACGATCTGCCCGCCATCACCTCACGCAGGGTCGCCTCCAGCGAGGGCACCAACTCGGCCATCGTCCGGCCCAGGTGCGCTGCGACCGGGAGGCCGTTCATTTCGACAAGGCGCTCGTTCGGGCGCACAAAACGCAGGTCACGGTCGAGGAAAAAAACCGAAGGGCGCGCTCTCGAGCAGCGTTTCAAGAAGCCGCGACTCCAACACCTGCGCCTGCGCCTGATCCGACGGTTTTTGAAGCTTCATGTCGCCAATCCCCAGGCCCAGCGCTGCACCGAACCCAGGAAATTTTTCCGAGTTGTATCGGTCCGCCATCGGGCCGCCTCGGTGTGGCGCGCCAGCGCCGCCCGCTCAGAACTTGTGGCCGCTCAGAACTTCGTATAGCCGCCGTCGATGATGAACTGCTCGCCGGTGGTGTAGGCGGCGGCGCTGCTGGCCAGGTAGACGGCGATGCCGCCGAAGTCGTCCAGGCTGCCCCAGCGGCGGGCCGGGATGCGCGGCATCACCGCGCCGGCAAACTTGTCGTTGCCCACCGAGCGCTCGGTCATCTCGGTGACGATCCAGCCCGGCAAGATGCTGTTGGCGCGAATCTTGTAGCGCGCCAGCTCCACTGCAAGCGCGCGCACCATGGCCGTCACCGCGCCTTTGCTAGCGCCGTAATGGCTGTTGCGGGCAGCGCCTTCCACTGCGGCGGTGCTCGCCGTGGCCACCAGCGAGCCGCCTTCACCGTGCGCCGCCATGTGCCGAGCGGCGGCCCGCAAGGTGAGGAACACGCCCTCCACGTTGACGCGCTGCACACGGCGAAACTCGTCCAGGCTCATCTCCATCAGCACATTGCCCTTGCCCGATACGCCCGCATTGGCAAAGCACGAATGCACCGTGCCCAGCGCCGCCACCGATTGCGCGAAGGCCGCATCGACCTGCGCCTCGTCGCCCACATCGCACACCAGGGCATGCACGCGGCTGGCGTCGCCCCCCTGGGCCACCACTTCTGCGGCCAGCTGGGCGCGCGCGGCTTCGGTCTTCTCGGCGCGGTTGCCCCAGATCGACACCTTGGCGTCCGACGCCAGCAGCGCCCGGGCCATGCCCAGGCCGATGCCGCCGTTGCCACCAGTCACCACGGCGCCGTGGCCGCTCAAATCGAAGGGTTGGTACATGTGCGGGTCTCCTGGTCGCGCCGGATGCGCGTTGGGTTCGATGAAAGGGCTCAGCCGGCGCCGGGCCGCCCCAAGGCGGCTGAGCGCCCCCTCGGGGGGCAGGAGCGAAGCGACGTGGGGGCGGACATCTCAGCCGGCGCCGGGCCGCCCCAAGGCGGCTGAGCGCCCCCTCGGGGGGCAGGAGCGAAGCGACGTGGGGGTGGACATTTCAGACTGCCGTCTGCCCGGGCAACTGGCGCGTCACCGGGTGCGAGCTGCTCAGGCCGCCGTCCACCGCAATGGCCTGGCCGTTGACATAGCTGCTTTGCTCGCTGGCCAGAAACAGCGCCACATTGGCCAGCTCTTCGGGCTGCGCGGCGCGACGCAGCGGGTTCAGGCGGCCCAGCTTGTGGGTCACGCCCTTGTCCTTGGCGTAGTTGAAGGTGCCCTTGGTCATGCCGGTTTCGGTCAGGCCGGGGCAGATGGCGTTGACGCGCACGCCCGTCTCGCACAACTGCTGTGCCGACACCATGGCCAGGTTGATCACCCCGGCCTTGCTGGCCGAATAGGCCGGCCCGCCCGCGCCCGAGCGGATGCCCGCCACGCTGGCCGTGCAGATGATGCTGCCGCCGTTACCCGCATCGGCCATGGCCTTGCCGGCATGCTTGACCATCAGCCAGGGGCCGATCAGGTTGACGCGCAGCACCTCGGTGAACAACTCGGGCGTTGAATCGAAGATGCTGGCCATGCCGCCGGCAATGCCGGCATTGGCAAAGGCCACGTCGAGCTGGCCGTACTGGGCCAATGCGGTGGCCACCAGGCCGGCCACGTCGGCCTCGACGCCTGCGTCCATCTGCACCGCAGTGGCCAGGCCTCCGGCGGCCACCACGGCCTGGGCGGTG
>JANOAQ010000425.1:0-2149 GCA_031411195.1 Burkholderiaceae bacterium
GGGGCTTCTTCCAGCACCTTCTGGTGGCGGCGCTGCACCGAGCAATCGCGCTCGAACAGGTGGATGACCTGGCCCTGACTGTCGCCGAAGACCTGGATCTCGATGTGCCTGGGGCGCAGCACATAACGCTCGACCAGCACATGGTCGTCGCCGAAGCTGGCCTTGGCCTCGCGCTGGCAACTGGCAAGCGCCGCGGCAAAATCTTCGGCCTGATCGACCCGGCGCATGCCCTTGCCGCCGCCCCCGGCACTGGCCTTGATCAGCACCGGGTAGCCGATGCGCTGGGCTTCGCGCGCCAGCAGGGCCGGGTCGTTGTCCTGGCCGTGGTAGCCGGGCACCAGGGGCACGCCGGCTTTTTCCATCAGCGTCTTGGCGGCCGATTTGCTGCCCATGGCGGCGATGGCGGCCGGCGACGGCCCGATGAAGGCGATGCCCGCATCGGCACAGGCCTGGGCAAAAGCGCCGTTCTCGGAAAGAAAGCCGTAGCCCGGGTGCACGGCCTGGGCGCCGGTGGCCTTGGCCACTTCGAGGATACGGTCGGCGCGCAGGTAGCTGTCGCGCGGTGCGGGGCCGCCGATGCACACCGCCTCGTCGCAGGCCATCACATGCCGGGCCCGGGCATCGGCCTCGGAATACACCGCCACGGTGCGGATGCCCAGGCGGCGCGCGGTGGCGGCCACGCGGCAGGCAATCTCCCCCCGGTTGGCGATCAGGATTTTCTTGAACATTTTGGGCTCCAGCGGATGGCGATCAGGCGGCAGCGCGTGCGCCGCCCAGGCGGTTGCGCAAACCGCGCACCAGGGTCTTGAGAAACTTGAACAGCAGCACGGTGAGCACCAGGCTGGCCACCAGCACCAGTGCCAGCACCGCGGCAAACCACAGCGGGTGGCTGAAGGCCAGCCACAGCATGGCCGGCACCGCCGCATCGCCGGCCAGCGAGGCCAGCACGTTCGAAAACGGCTCGGGCGAGGTGTTGATGGCCGCGCGCGCGGTGGCCTTGGCCACGTGGCTGGTGGCGGCCAGGGTGCCGCCGGCCAGTGCGGCCACCAGGGCCCAGACCGCTTGGTCGCCGCCGAACACGCCCGCAGCCAAGGCCGCGCCGGCAGGGATGCGCACGACGGTGTGCAAGCCGTCCCACAGGCTGTCCAGGCCGGGGATCTTGTCGGCAAAAAACTCCACCGCCGCCATCAATCCGGCCGCGCCGATGACCAGGGGGTTCTGCAAGATTTGCAGGCCCGCCGGCAAGGGCACCCAGCCCAGGGCGCCGGCCAGGCCGGTGAGCAATACCACCGCGTACAGCCGAACACCGCTGGCCCAGCCCAGGGCGGCGGCCAGGGCGGCGAGGTGGGTCAGGTCGAGTTGAGTGGGCAGCATGGGAAAGCAAGGTGGCAAACGCTGGGCGGCAGGCCGGCAGGCGATTCAGGCCTGCCCAACCGGGCGCACGTCGCTGTCGGGCATGAAATCAGTGTCTCCAGGCGCGCAGGCCTCGGCTGGTTTCGAAGGCGTCGAAATCGCGGTCGGCGTGCAGCAGGGTGTAGCCGCGTTCGATGCAGAAGGCCGCCAGCAACACATCGATGGCGCTGCGCACCGTGATGCCCGCCGCGCGCAGGCTGCGGTAGTGCGCGGCCGCGCGCAGCGCCAGCGCCTGGCCGCCCGTGGATTCGACCGTCAGCGTCAAGAGCAACTGCTGCGCTTGCAAAAACTGGCGCTCCTGGCGAAAACCGCGCAACACCTCGTAGAGCACCAGGTCGGGCACGATGATCTCGGCGTCGCCACGGGCCAGCAACTGGCGCAGCGTGCCCTGCGCTGGCGAGGCCGCGCCGTTGAAAAAATCGATCCAGACGCTGGAATCAACGACCAGCATGGCGGCGCTTGCGGGCAGGCTCTTGCACCTGGGGGGCCATCGCGGGATTCAAGTCCTGGCCCGTTTGCGGCACGGTGGTGGCCGCACGCGCGGTGCGCTTACCTGAACCGTCTGCCACGTCGCCACTGTCGTGACCGTCGTGACCGTCGTCAGAATCGTCACCATCCCACTGCAGCTTGCCTTCCCATTTGAGGATTTCGCGGTAGGCGGCCTGGCGCGCAATCAGGCGCAATCCGGCCTCGACGACCTCTTTTTTTGTCTTGTAAGCACCCGATTGCATGGCCG
>JANOAQ010000426.1:0-16948 GCA_031411195.1 Burkholderiaceae bacterium
GGCGCCAAAGGCATCACATAGCGCCACATCGCCCAGCAATCGCAGCTGCCACCGGGCTGCCTGCGCCAGGGCGTCACCAACATGCAAAGCGGCGGAAGGTTTCACAGCGGGCACCGGCTGGGCCTGATTCTAGGCAAGCCACCTTTCGGGGCCTCCGTCCAAAGTGACGTTGCTAACGTCCAAACTGAGCGATCAATCTCGTGGCAACCCACGAAAACCTCGGGCGGCGGCTATCGAATGCCCTGATGAACGAGTTGTCAGGCGTCAGTCAGAATCCAAGCCTCCTGGAGCGCTATCGATGCAGAAGATCTGGCTGAAGCAATATCCCGCTGGCGTGCCAGCGGACATCAAGACCGATCTGATTCCAACCCTGGTCGCCTTGATCGATGAGAGCTTTCGCACCTACCGCGAGCAGGCGGCCTACAAGTTCATGGGCGCGTCGTTCAGTTTTGGCGCCATCGACGAGGCCTCACGCGCACTGGCGGCCTGGTTGCAGGGCAGCGGCCTGCAGCGTGGCGACCGCGTGGCCGTGATGATGCCCAACGTGCCGCAATACCCCGTTGCGGTGGCGGCCATCCTGCGTGCCGGGCTGGTGGTGGTCAATGTCAATCCGCTCTACACGCCGCGTGAACTGGAGCACCAGCTCAAGGATTCGGGCGCCAAAGCCATCATCATCCTGGAGAACTTTGCGACCACGCTGGCCCAGGTGATCGAGCAGGTGCCCACCAAGGCGGTGGTCGTTGCCGCCATGGGTGACATGCTGGGCCTGGTCAAGGGCGCATTGGTGAACCATGTGGTGCGCCGCGTCAAGAAGCTGGTGCCGGCCTACACCTTTCCCGGCTCGGTGGCGGTCACCCGCTTCAAGGACGCCTGCGCCCAGGGCCGGCGCATGACGCTGTCACCACCCAAGCTGGGGCCTGACGACATCGCCGTGCTGCAGTACACCGGCGGCACCACGGGCGTGAGCAAGGGCGCCGTGCTGTTGCACCGCAACCTGGTGGCCAACATCCTGCAGGCCGAGGCCTGGTACCAGCCCGCCCTGGCCAAGATTCCGAAAGGCGAGCAGGTTGTTACTGTTTGCGCGTTGCCGCTGTATCACATCTTCGGCTTCAATACGAACATGATGCTGGGCCTGCGCATGGGCGGCTGCAACATCTTGATTCCCAATCCGAGAGACTTCGGCGCGGTGCTCAAAGACCTGGCCGCGCAGCCTTTCCACAGTTTTCCGGCGGTCAATACCTTGTTCAGCTCGCTGGCCAACCACCCGGATTTCGACAAGGTCGACTGGAGTCATCTGAAGATCAGCGTGGGCGGCGGCATGGCCGTCACCCAGGGCACGGCCCGGCTGTGGCTGGAGAAAACCGGCTGCCCCATCTGCGAAGGTTATGGCCTGAGCGAAACCAGCCCCTCGGCCACCTGCAACCCGGTAGACACCACGGCCTACTCGGGCACCATCGGCCTGCCCATGCCCAACACCGAACTGGTGCTGCTGGACGACGACGGCGCCGAAGTGCCGGCCGGCCAGCCTGGCGAGATCGCCATCCGCGGCCCGCAGGTGATGGCCGGCTACTGGCAGCGCCCCGACGAGACCGCCAAGGCGATGACGGCCGACGGATTCTTCCGCACCGGTGATGTGGGCGTGATGGACGAACGCGGCTACTTTCGCATCGTCGACCGCAAGAAGGACATGATCCTGGTGGCCGGCTTCAACGTCTACCCGAACGAGATCGAGGATGTGCTGAGCCAGCTGCCCGGCGTGCTGGAGTGCGCGGCCGTCGGCATCCCCGATGAAAAATCGGGCGAGGCCGTTAAGTTGGTGATCGTCAAGAAGCAAGCCTCGCTGACAGAAGCCGAAGTGCGCGCCTTTTGCGAGGCCAACCTCACCGGCTACAAGCGTCCCAAGGTGGTGGAGTTCCGCACCGATCTGCCCAAGACCACGGTGGGCAAGATCTTGCGGCGTGAATTGCGCGAGGCACGTCGGTGAGCGATCTCTCGCCCACCGGGCTGGCCGCCCGCTTTGCCAAGACCGAAGTCGGCCGCGCCGAAATTCGCGCCAAGGTGCTCCCGCTCTCGCGCCCGGCACGTAACCTGCTGCTGATCATCGACACCACCCGCACGGGCGAGGGCTGGTTGGCCATGGTGCAGGGCTCTACACCGGCAGACCTGCACGCCCTGCTGCAGGCCGGCCTGGTGGCGCCGGGGATGGCTGGCACAGGCGGCTCCGGCGCAGCCGGTGCCAGTACCGGTGGCGCCGGCACAGGTGGCTCCGGGACGGGTGGGTCCAGTACCGGTGGCGCTGGCATCGGCACGCCGGCTGCCGATGCGGCCCCGCGCATGAGCCTGGCCCAGGCCCTGGCGGCGCGCAGCTACAAGACGCTGTACGACCGGATCACGGCCGAGGCACGGCCGCGCTTGGGTCTGATCAAGGGCTACAAGCTGATCCTGGAGGTCGAGCGCTGCAATGGCCCGGCCGAGATCCGTGCGCTGGCGCAGCGGTTTGTCGAACAGGTGCGCGACAACAACGGCGACGCCGCCGGCGTCGCCATTGCCCAGGTGCTGCTGGCACCCGAATGAGGCGGGGCATACTGCGGCGCTTTGCCTTGCCGGCCGTCCATGCCACCCCGCATCCATACTGATACGCCGCTCGCCGCTGGCTCCACCGTGGCCCTTCCGCCCGGCGCCAGCCGCCATGTGCAGGTGCTGCGCCTGCAGCCCGGGGCTGAACTCACGCTGTTCAATGGGCATGGTGGTCAATGGTCGGCCGAGGTCGTCGAAATGGGCCGCAAGACCGTCACGGCCCGCGTGTTGAGCCACCAGGCACTGGAATGCGAGTTGGCCACGCGCGTCACCCTGGCCCTGGGCATGCCGGCCAACGAACGCATGGACACGGTGGTTGAAAAGGCCACCGAACTGGGCGCCGCAGCGGTGCAGCCCCTGGTATGCGAGCGCTCGGTGCTGCGCCTGGCCGGCGAACGTGCCGAACGCAAGGCCGCCCATTGGCAAGGCGTGGCGGTGGCGGCCTGCGAGCAAAGCGGCCGCAACCGCGTGCCGCAGATCCACCCACCGCTGACGCTGGCCGCCTGGCTGGCCGCCCTGCCACCGGCCTCGGCCGATGAACAGCGCCTGTTGCTGAGCCTGGCCGAAGGCACGCGCCCATTGCGTACGCTGCTCGGCGCCTGCCCGCCGGCGGCAAGCCTGTGCGTGCTCAGCGGCCCCGAAGGCGGCCTGAGCGCGCATGAACTGGCCGCCGCGGCCGCGGCCGGCTTTGAACCCACCACCCTCGGCCCGCGCGTGCTGCGCGCCGACACCGCTCCCCTGGCCGTGCTGGCCAGCGTGGCCACGCTGGAGAACCCCGCATGAATTTCAAGCTCGCCCTGCTCACCCTTTGCCAGGGCTTGCTGATGGTCAACAACGTCACCTTCATCGCCATCAACGGGCTGGTGGGCCTGGCCTTGGCCCCGGTGGCCTGGATGGCCACGCTGCCGGTCACCGGCTATGTGGCCGGCGGCGCACTGGCAACCGGGCTGGTGGCCCGGCACCAGCGGCGGTTCGGCCGCCAGCGCACCTTCCAGATCGGCCTGCTTGTGGCCATCGCCAGCGCGGCGGTTTGTGCCTGGGCGGCCATGACGCGCAACTTCTGGCTGCTGACCGCCGCCACCGTGGTGGCGGGCTACTACAACGCCAACGGGTCGCTCTACCGCTTCGCCTCGGTCGAGCTGGTCAAGCCCGACTTCAAGGAACGCGCCATCAGCTGGGTGCTGGCCGGCGGCATCCTGGGCGGGGTGGTCGGCCCCAACCTGGCGGCCTGGAGCCGCACCGCGCTCAGCCAGCCCTTTGCCGGCGCCTATGTGGCCCTGATGGCGGTGGCCTTGCTCAGCCTGGTGGTGATGTCCTTCATCCGCTTCCCGACGCTGCCGGGCCAGGGCGAAACCACCCTGCAAGGGCGGCCCACCGGCCAGATCGTGCGCCAGCCGGTTTTCATCATCGCGGCGGCGGCCTGCGCCATCGGATACGGCGTGATGAACCTGCTGATGGCCGCCACGCCGATTGCCATGGCGCAGTGCAACCATCCGTTCAGCGCGGCGGCGCTGGTGCTCGAATGGCATGTGCTGGGCATGTTCGTGCCCAGCTTCTTCACCGGTAAGCTGATCAAGCGCTTTGGCGTGCTGCCCATCATGACCACGGGCCTGTTGCTCAACCTGGCCTGCGTGGCCTTTGCGTTGAACGGCAACGACGTGATGCACTTCCTGGGCGCCTTGCTGGTTCTTGGCGTGGGCTGGAACTTCCTCTACATCGGCGGCAGCACCCTGGTGACCACCACCTACACGCCCGAGGAAAAAACCCGTGCCCAGGCCGCGCTGGATTTCTGCGTCTACAGCACGATGTCGCTGACGTCATTCAGCTCGGGCGCACTGGTCACCACCGGTGGCTGGACGGCGATGAACCTGGGCAGCCTGCTGCCCATCGCACTGCTGGCGCTTGCCCTGGTCTGGCTGGCGCGGATGCGGCGCATCGGCGCGGCTTGATCACCCAAGCCATCGGCCAGGTGCCCAGCGGCGCCGACCTGGGAAGCCTGCAGGGCAATG
The DNA here is from genome assembly GCA_031411195.1 of Burkholderiaceae bacterium. Taxonomy (GTDB): domain Bacteria; phylum Pseudomonadota; class Gammaproteobacteria; order Burkholderiales; family Burkholderiaceae_C; genus Pseudaquabacterium. The sequence goes on from JANOAQ010000426.1 coordinate 4,587, forward strand.
TGCCGGGGCGTGTCAGGGCGCGGCTTCAGGCGCCGACGGTGCCGGTGCCCGTGCCGAGCCTGCCACCAGATCGAAGCGGAACAGGCGGCATTCGATCGGCCCGTTCCACATCGGCACGCGGCGCGCCTCTTTCAGGCGCAGCGCCTGCGGCAGCTTCATGTCGGGGCTGAGCAGCCAGGCCGTCCAGCCGGCGTAGTGGCGCTTCCAGTGCGCCGCCAACTGGCTGAAAAACTCGTTCGGGCTGCCGCCCGCATCAAATTGCTCGCGCGCGGCGCGGTCGGGCCCACGCTCACCGCGTGAGCCTTTGGGCGCGATGCGCTCGCCGTAGGGCGGGTTGATGATGAGCACACCGCGCTCGGCCGGCGGCGGGCGCTGCAGGGCGTCGGCGGTCTTGAACTCGATGAACCGCGCCACGCCGGCCCGCTCGGCATTGCGCTGGGCGAAGTCGGTCATGCGAAACGACACATCACCGGCAAAGATGCCCACGGCCGGCGCATGCTGGCGCGCACGCGCCTCGTCCTTCATGCGCGACCAGGTGTTCTGGTGACTGCGAAACGGCAGCGAACGCTCGAAGGCGAAGCGCCGCGCCAGGCCCGGCGCGATGCCGCAGGCGATCTGCGCGGCCTCGATGGCGATGGTGCCAGCGCCGCAGCAGGGATCGAACAGCGGCCCGTCTTCAACGCGCCCCTGCCAGCCGGCGGCGGCCAGCATGGCAGCAGCCAGCGTTTCTTTCAGCGGGGCTTCGCCCTTCAGGCCCTGCGCATCGCGCCAACCGCGCTTGAACAGCGCCTCGCCCGAGGTGTCGGCATACAGCGTGGCATGGGTGGGCGACAGGTGCAGCGACAGCGGCAGATCGGGGTGGCGGGTGTCGATGCTGGGGCGCGCGCCCACCGCATCGCGCAGCACGTCGCACACCGCGTCCTTCACGCGCAGGGTGGCGAAGTTCAGGCTCTGCAGCGGCGAGCGCTGGGCGCTGGTGTCGATGCGGAAGGTCTGCTCGGGCGTGATCCACGCCGGCCAGGCCACTGTGCGGGCCAGGGCATACAGGTCGTGCTCGTTCTCGTAGGGGCCGTGCGCCAGCGGCCACAGCACACGCTGGGCCAGCCGGCTTTCGAGGTTGAGCCGCATCGCCGCCACCGCATCGCCTTCGACCAGCACGCCGCCGCGCAGCACCTCGCCGCTGGCCTCGGGCCCGAGGATGCGCTGCACCTCTTCGGCCAGCAGGTCTTCGGTGCCACTGGCGCAGGGAAGAAACAGCGATACCAGCGTGTCGCCCACCTGCGCGGGCTTCGGGCCACCGGGTGCGCGTTGCGGTACCGGCGAAGGGGTGTTGGAGTCGTTCAAAGTGCTTTGCGCAGGTTGGCCGGCGCGATCTTCAGCGCCTCGCGGTACTTGGCCACCGTGCGCCGCGCCACGGTGATGCCTTGCTCGCCCAGCATGTCCGACAACTGGCTGTCTGACAGCGGCTTGGCGGCGCTCTCGCTGCCCACCAGTTGCTTGATCAGCGCGCGCACCGCCGTGCTGCTGGCATTGCCACCCGCATCGGTGTTGAGCGACGAGCCGAAAAAGTACTTCAGCTCGAAGGTGCCGAACGGCGTGTTCATGTACTTGGCGGTGGTCACGCGTGAGATGGTGCTCTCGTGCAGCCCAAGTTCATCGGCGATCTCGCGCAGCACCAGCGGCTTCATCGCGATCTCGCCGTGGGTGAAAAACCCCTTCTGGCGTTCGACGATGGCCTGGCTCACGCGCAAGATGGTGTCGAAGCGCTGCAGGATGTTCTTCATGAACCAGCGCGCTTCCTGCAGGCGTTGCGACAGGCCGCCGGCGCTGCCGTTGCGCTGCCCGCGGATGGCCTGGGCGTACAAGTCATTGATGCGCAGCTTGGGCATCACGTCGGGGTTGAGCGCGGCCTTCCAGCCTCGGCCGGCCTTGATCACCATCACGTCGGGCACCACGATGTTGGCCTCGGCCTTGGTGAAGGGCCGGCCGGGCTTGGGCTCGCACGAGACGATGAGGGTCTGCGCATGGCGCAGCGTCTCTTCATCGGCGCCGGTGGCGGCCATCAGCTTCTTCATGTCGCGCCGGGCCAGCAGCTCCAGGTGGTGGCGACACACCACCACGGCCACCTCGCGCTCGGGCGTGGGCGTCATCTCCATCAGCTGCAGCACCAGGCAATCGCCCAGGCCGCTGGCGCCCACGCCGGTGGGCTCCAGGCTCTGCAGCCACTTCAGGGCGCAGCGCAGGCGGTCCATCAGCTCGTCGCGTTCTTCGGCCACTTCATCGCCTTCCAGGCCCATGCCGATGGCCAGCCGCTCGGCGATCTCTTCGAGGGGGTCGGCCAGGTAACCATCTTCGTCCAGCGACTCGATCAGCACCATCACCGAGGCCGCGTCTTCGGGCGACAGGCGCATGCCCAGCAGTTGGCGGCGCAGGTGGTCCTGCAAGGAAGGGCCGGCGTCGGACGATTCGTTGGGCTCGTACTCGTCGTCGCCCGATGACGCCGCGCTGCCGCTGCTGGGCAGTTCGCGGATGCCGTCGAAATCGTCGCGCTCGGTGCCGTTTTCCCAGTCGTCGCGCTCGGTGCCACCGAACTCGGCGGTGTCCATGCCGGCGGGCTCGTCGGCGCCGGCCTGGCCATCACCGCCGTCTTCACGCTCTGAAAGGCGCTCTTTTTCGCGCGTGGCGGCCTGGTCGACCGGCGCGCTGACGCGCTCCAGCCCGAACTCCATTGGCGCGTGGTCGTCGTCCACGTCGAGGAAGGGGTTGGTTTCGAGCATCTGCTCGATTTCCTGGTGCAGCTCCAACGTAGACAGTTGCAGCAGCCGGATCGACTGCTGCAACTGGGGCGTGAGCGCCAGGTGCTGGGAAAGGCGTACCTGAAGTGACGGTTTCATGCCTGCCGCCCGTCTGCCGGGTACCGCAGCCGCCCCCTCGAGGGGGTTTCGCCCGCCTTGGGGCGGCCCGGCACCGGGCTCATGGGCTTGGATGAAGTCACCGGCATGTCGGGTCTCACATGCGGAAATGCTCGCCGAGGTAGACCCGGCGCACATCGGGGTTCTCGACGATCTCGGCCGGCGTGCCTTCGGCCAGCACGCGGCCTTCGCTGATGATGTAGGCGCGGTCGCAGATGCCCAGCATCTCGCGCACGTTGTGGTCGGTGATCAGCACCCCGATGCCGCGCGCCTTGAGGAAACCGATGATGCGCTGGATCTCGATCACGGCGATCGGGTCGACGCCGGCAAAGGGTTCGTCCAGCAGGATGAAGCGCGGCTGGGTGGCCAGGGCGCGGGCGATCTCCACCCGCCGCCGCTCACCACCCGACAGCGCCGGCGCGGGTGAATCGCGCAGCTTCTCCAGGCTGAGGTCGTGCAGCAGCGCGTCGAGCTTGGCGTCGATCACGCTGTCGGCCAATGGTTTGCCGCGCTCGTCCAGCTGAAGCTCGAGCACGGCGCGCACGTTTTCTTCGACCGTGAGCTTGCGGAAGATCGACGCCTCTTGCGGCAGGTAGCTCAGGCCCATGCGGGCGCGCTGGTGGATGGGCTTGGTCTGCACCGGCACATCATCGATGCGGATCTCGCCCGCATCGGCACGCACCAGGCCCACAACCATGTAAAAAGTGGTGGTCTTGCCCGCGCCGTTGGGGCCGAGCAGGCCCACCACTTCGCCCCCGCCCACAGCCAGGTGCACGTCCTTGACGACCTGGCGCGAACCGTAGCGCTTTTGCAGGCCCGATATCTCCAACCGGCTGGTGCGGGCGGGGTGGGGCGGTTCAGCGGCCGCGCCGCTCAACGGCGATCTCCCAGCACGGGAGAGGCCTTCAGGCCGCCGGTGCTTTCGGACGCCGAAGCCCCCTCAACCGGCACTCGGGGCGTGATCACGGCGCGCACCCGGCCACCGGGGTTGGTGGCGGTGGCCGTGCCGCCCTGCACATTGAAGGATTCGGCCGTGCTGTCCCACAGGATCAGAGCGCCCTGGATTTCATCGGCCACCACCGGCCCGCGCAAGCGGCGCACCACGGCGGCCCCATCGAACCGCAGCGTGCCGGCCCGGCTGTCGTAGTCGATGCGCTGGGCCTGGCCTTCGACGAACTCATCGCTGCCGTCGCGCTTTTGCCGGTAAAAGGCCGGTTTGCCCGCCACGCCGGTGGCCTGGGCCATCTGGTAGCCCTCGGGCGATTCACGCAATTCCAGCCGGTCTGCGCGGATCTGCAGCGTGCCCTGGCTGATGACCACATTGCCGCTGCAAACGCTGGACTGCTTGAGCAGGTTGAGGGTGCAGGGCTGGTCGGACTCCAGCGTCATCGGCTTGCTGCGGTCGGCCTTTTCAGCCTGGGCCACACCCACGCCAGCGGCCAGCATGGCGGCCACGAGCAGGGGATGAAAGCTTAGGGTAAACATCATTCGGCACAAAACTTGCAGACCATTCTAGACCCAAGTTTTGGCCGTGCCACCCCGCAAAGTGTGGGATTTGTGCCGAAGCACCTGATGCGCTGCCGCAAGCTGCGGCAGGTCGCCGGATCAGGCCTTCTTGACCTGTGCGATCAACTGGTCGGCCACGGCCAGCGCCCGCTCGGGCGTGCCGGCAATGGACGGCGACGTCATGAAGCGGCCCTGGATGCCCAGGGTGGGCACGCCCTCGATTCGGTAACCGTCGGCCAGCGCTTTGGACTGGCGCAGCTTGGTGGCGACCGAAAAGCTCTTCATGGCGTCGACGATCTTGGCGCCGTCGGCGCCCACCGTCTTGGCCCAATCGAGCACATCGCTGTCCTTGTCGAAGCGCTTGCGCTCGGCGTGGATGGCGGCAAACACCTTGCGGTGCAGGCTGTCGACCAGGCCCAGGGCCTCGATGCCGTAGTACAGGCGCTGGTACGACTCCTGGGCCGGGCTGAACGCCACCGGGATTCGCCGGAAGTTGACATGGGCGGGCAGCTTCTTGGCCCAGGCGTCGAGCGCGGGCTCGAAGACATGGCAATGGGGGCACCAGTAGCCGAAGAACTCGACCACCTCCACCTTGCCCTCGGGCACCGCCACGGGTGAGGCCACGCGGTTGAAATCCTTGCCTTCGACCAGACCCCCCTGGGCCCAGGACGGCAGCGCCAGCCCCGACAGCGCGACGCTGGTGGCACCCAGTGCCCATTCACGACGGTTCATACACAGCACCTTTTCAAAGAGAGACTTGACTCAACGCGGGAGGGCGTGCGCCGGTGCACGCGCGTTTCAACGCTCCACACGCACCAGATTGGCTTCGATGCCGGCGCCGCCCAGTTTGCTCTGGGCATCTTCGGCCTCTTCACGGGTGTCGAAGGGGCCCAGCCGCACGCGATAAACCGTGCGACCCGCCTGCTCCCGCTCGGTGACCTTGCCACCCAGCCCCAGCAGGGCCAGCTTGCCGCGCTGGGCTTCGGCATCGTCCTGCCGGGCATAGGCACCGGCCTGCACAAAAAAGGCCGCCACCACCGGCGGCACCGCTTTGACCGCCGGGGCCGAAGCGCCGCCCTGGCCCGCCAGGATGGCGGCCGCATCACGCGCCGGGCGTGCTGCGCTGGCAGCGGGCCCAGCCGGCTGGCCACCGGCCACCGCCGCGGCGGGGTTGGGCACGGCCGACGCCGCGGTGCGCGCGGGTGCCGAACCCGCCATAGATGCGGATGCGGGTGCGGGCAAGCCACCGCCTACTGTCCCACTGGCGGCCGGGCGGGCCGGTGTCTTGCCGGCCAGCGGGGCGTTGGGGTCCCAGTGCTTGTTCTTCTCGGCCTCGGCTGCATCGTGCTCGGCGCCGCGCTGGGGCACCTTGTTGATGAAGGGCACCGGCGCCTTGGTGATGTAGAGCGCCACGCCAAGGGCCACCGCCAGGCCGATCAGCAGGCCGACCACCAGGCCGGTGACAAAGCCGCCACGCAAAGGGGATTTCATCAGGCGGGGTCTCCAGTGGGAGTGGTGGCGGCATCTGGCGCGGGCTCGCGGGCCATGGCTTGGGGCGCGCTCACGCCCAGCATGCCCAGGGCGTTGCGCAGCACCTGTTGCGTGGCCGCCAGCAGGGCCATGCGCGCTGCGGCCAGCGCCGCATCGTCGATCAGGAAGCGCTCGGCGGCGTAATAGCTGTGGAAGGCCGAAGCCACATCGCGCAGGTAGAAGGCCACGTCATGCGGCGCCAGGTCATCAGCGGCCGAGCTCAGCATGTCAGGGTAGGCCGCCAGCTTGAGCATCAGCGCGGCCTCGGTCGGCGCGGTCAGCAGCGACACATCGGCCGCTGTGTCCAGCGCAAGGCCGGTGCGTGCGGTGTACTGGGCCAGCACCGAGCAGATGCGCGCATGGGCGTACTGCACATAGAACACCGGGTTCTCGTCGCTGGCCTTGAGCGCCAGGTCGACGTCGAAGACGAACTCGGTGTCGGCCTTGCGGCTGATCAGGAAAAAGCGCACCGCATCGCGGCTGGTCCAGGTGATCAGGTCGCGCAGCGTGACGTAGCTGCCGGCACGCTTGCTGATCTTGACTTCCTGCCCGCCCTTCATCACGGTGACCATCTTGTGCAGCACGTAGTCGGGCCAGCCGGCGGGGATGCCCGCGCCCACCGCCTGCAGGCCGGCGCGCACCCGGGCCACCGTGCCGTGGTGGTCGCTGCCCTGCACGTTGATGACCTTGTCGAAGCCGCGCGCCCACTTGTCGAGGTGGTAGGCCACATCGGGCACGAAGTAGGTGTAGATGCTGCCGCCCGTCGCCGCCGCATCGGCACCGGCCGGTGCCGACTTGCGCATCACGCGGTCCTTGTCGTCACCGTAGTCGGTCGACTTCAGCCACAGCGCGCCCTCGCTCTCGTAGGTCTTGCCCGAAGCGACCAGGCGGGCCACCGCGTCTTCCACCCGACCCTCGGCATACAGGCTCGATTCAAGGAAGTAGTTCTGGAACTGCACACCGAAGGCCTGCAGATCCAGGTCTTGCTCGTGGCGCAGGTAGGCCACCGCAAACTGGCGGATGGATTCCAGGTCGGCCGCATCGCCGCTGGCAGTGAAGGCCCGGTCGTCGGCATGCACCGTCTTGCCGGCCAGGAAATCGGCCGCGATGTCGGCGATGTAGTCGCCGTTGTAGGCCCCTTCGGGCCAGGCATCGTCCCCAGGCTTGAGGCCCTGGATGCGGGCCTGGGTGCTGCGTGCCAGGGTGGCGATCTGCACCCCGGCGTCGTTGTAATAGAACTCGCGCGTGACGGCCCAGCCCTGGCTTTCGAACAGCCGGCAAAGCGAATCACCCAGCGCGCCCTGGCGGCCATGGCCCACATGCAGCGGGCCGGTGGGGTTGGCCGAGACGAACTCGCACATCAGCTTGCGCCCATTGGCCGGGCGCTGGCCGAAGCCGCCGCCGGCGGCCAGCACCTCGCCCACGACGGCCTGCTTGGCGGCGGGCGACAGGCGCAGGTTGATGAAGCCGGGGCCGGCGATCTCGAGTGCGCTCACCCAGCGCTGCACGGCGGGCTGGTCATTCAGCGCGGCCACCAGCTCAGCGGCCAGCTCACGCGGGTTGCGCTTGAGTCCGCGGGCCAATTGCATGGCCACGGTGATGGCGAAATCACCATGCGCGGCCTGCTTGGGTGACTCGAACGCGGGGATGAAGGGCGAATCTGGGGACGGAGGCGCCACCTGCGCGACGGCAGCGGCCAGGGCGTCGAGCAGGGCCTGTTTGGCTTGGATCATGGGCACGGATTCTACGGTTCGGGGGTAGGCGCTCTGCCCCGGTGCGGCGCGGCTTCAGTTGCGCCGCCGGCGGCCGACAACCCGAGTGGACCCCTACACGCCCATGTCAGCCCGCCCAGCCTTCGCCAACCTGCCCGCCGCCGCCCCCGACAGTGCACCGGGCACTGCCGATGGCGCCGCGCTGATCGACCTGATCGACGTCGCCGATCCCGGCCTGCCCGACCGCATAGGCAAGTACAAGGTGGTGTCGCGCCTGGGCGAAGGCGCCACCAGCGAGGTGTTTCTGGCGGTCGATGAGTTCAACCACCGCAATGTGGCCCTCAAGCGCGTGCGCGAGGCCTCGCAGTTGCAGACCGTGGAGAACCACTACCGCGCCCACTTCTTTGCCGCCGAGGCGGCCCTGGCCGGCCGGCTGAAACATCCGAACGTGGTGGAGATTTTCGACGCCGTGCCCGACCCGCGCCAGCCCTTTCTGGTGATGGAGTACGTGCCGGGCGTGACGCTGCGGCGCTTTTGCCGGCCAGATGCCCTGCTTCCACTCGACCAGATCGTCGAAATCGGCTTCAAGTGCGCCATGGCCCTGAGCTATGTGGCGCGGCGCGGCCTGATCCACCGTGATGTGAAGCCCGCCAACATTCTGGCGGTGATGGACGGCGAGCGGATCATCGACGTCAAGATCAGCGACTTCGGCAGCGTGTTCGACCAGCGCAGCGACCGCACCCAGGTGTTTCGGGTGGGCTCGCTGGCCTACATGTCCCCCGAGCAGCTGGACGGCAGCGATCTCGACGCCCGGGCCGACCTGTACTCGCTGGGCGCCGTGCTCTACCACTTGGTGGCCGGCCGGCCACCGTTTGACGCCCCCAATCAAGTGGCGTTGATGCACCAGATCTACCACGGTGCGCCGCCGCCCTTGGACAGCCTGCGCGACGGTGTTCCGCAGCGCATGGCCCATTTGCTGCATCAGGCCCTGGCCAAGAAGCCCGCCGACCGCCCGGCCAACTGGGACATTTTCGCGCGCGAGTGGTCGCTGCTGGTGGCCAATGGCGAGGTGCCGCTGGGTGGCCTGCAGGAGGTGCTGGACACCGAGCGTTTCACGCTCCTGCGCACGCTGGAGTTCTTTGAGGACTTCGGCGATGTGGAACTTTGGGAAGTGGTGCACCGTGCGGCCTGGCTGCGCCACGGCTTTGGCTCGGCGCTCTACCGCAAGGGCACCGAGGGCAAGACTTTCCACATCATCGCCACCGGCCGCGTGGACGTGTACCGCGACGAAAAGCGCGTGGCCCAGCTGGGTGCCGGCACCTCGGTGGGCGAGATGGCCTACCTGGCACCCAGCCCCGAGTTGCGCCTGCACAGTGCTGACGTGATCGTGGCCGAGCCCGCCACCACCATCGCCTTCACGCCCGAATCGATGGAACTGCTGAGCCCGTCCACCCGGCACCTCTTCGACAACGCCTTCATCCGCGTGCTGGTGCGCCGGCTGCATGCCGCGCATGAGCAGTTGGCGCACCCTCGGCGCATCCTGTAGCCAGACCTGCGAGAAAGCGCGCCCCGGCTGTGCACGGCCGCTGCCACTGGCGCGTTGTGTGATTGCCGGCACGGGGGCGCTCTGCTCCAATCGGCAGCGGCCCGTGAGGGCTACAACATCCACCCGAGGACGAGGAGTACCCCCATGATCAAGCAAATTTCTGCCGCCTGTGCCGCCCTGTTCCTGTGTGCCGGCATGGCCCACGCGGCCGACGCCTGCGACAAGCAGGCCGAAGAAAAGAAACTGGCCGGCGCCGCCAAGACCAGCTTCGTCAAGAAGTGCAGCGCCGACATGAAGGCCGCTGCACCTGCCGCCGCCGGCAACCCCGCCTGCGACAAGGCCGCCGCCGACAAGAAGCTGGCGGGCGCCGCCAAGGCCAGCTTCACCAAGAAGTGCGTGGCCGACGGTGGCCCAGCCGCTGCGGCCTCGGGCGCGATGGCCAAGCCGGCCAAGGCCACTGCCGCCGCCGAAGCCTGCGACAAGCAAGCCGCCGAGAAGAAGCTGGCCGGTGCCGCCAAGACCAGCTTCACCAAGAAGTGCGTGGCCGACGCTAAGGCTTGACCCCCCCGTAGCGCCTGCGGCGCTCCCCCCAGGGGGCGCCGCCAGCAGCCCGGCGGAGCCGGTTCTGCGGCGTCTACTTGCTTAAAACAGCGCCGCCTTCGCGTGGCGCTTTTTCAATCAGTTTCCCGCCTGGCGCCAGTAGGCAGGGTCGCCGTAGTGCTGCTTGAGGTAGTCGATCCACAGGCGCACGCGCAGCGGCAGGTGCTTGCGCTGGGGCAGCACGGCATAGATGCCGTTGGGTGGTGCGGCAAAGGCTTCCAACACCGGCTGCAGGGCGCCGCTGGCGATGTCGGCCTCCACCTCCCAGGTGCTGCGCCAGGCAATGCCCAGCCCTTGCCGGCACCATGCGTGAAGCACCTGGCCGTCGCTGCAATCGATGCGGCCGCTGGGGCGCAAGTGCGTCACCGCGCCGGCCACCTGAAATGCCCAGCCCCGGGTCTGGCTGGCATCGGACGAGAGCGTGAGGCATTCGTGCCGGCCCAGCTCTCCCGGGTGCTGGGGCACGCCGGCCCGCCGCAGGTAAGCCGGCGCGGCCACGCACAGGCGGCGGTTGTCGGCCAAGCGCATGCTGATCAGGCTGGAATCGGGCATGTCGCCCACCCGCACGGCGCAATCGAAGCCCTCGTTGACGATGTCCACCACCCGATCGCTCAAATTCAGAGACAGGCCCACATCGGGGTGGCGCGCCAGAAAACCGGGCATCAGCGGCGCCACATGCCGCCGGCCAAAGCCAGCCGGCGCGGTGATGCGCACATAGCCGCTGGCCTTGACACCACCGGCCGACACACTGGCCTCGGCATTGGCGATGTCGCCCAGGATGCGCTGGCAGTCTTCGAGAAAGGCTCTGCCCTCGTGGGTCAGGCTGATGCGCCGCGTGGTGCGCAGCAGCAGCTTGACGCCCAGCCGCTCTTCCAGCGCGTCGATGCGCCGGCCCACCACCGCCGGGGCCACGCCTTCGGCCTGCGCGGCGGCCGTCAAGGTGCCCTTGGCGGCCACTGATACGAACGATTCGATCTGCTTCAGGCGGTCCATGGTCCCAGATTACACACTGGATGGTCATGAATCAAGCCCGACGCCGGGCACCCATTCCCGACGCCGGGCGCCTATTACCCGCGCCAGTTGCAGGAATCTTTGTCTGGGCAGGCGCTTAATGCGGAGGCAAGTTCGCAATACAGTGCGGGTTCACCCTGGCCAGGCTGGCCCCATCACGCCTGGAAACCACCGAGAAAGCCTTTCATGACCGACCGCACCGTCATTCACCGCCTGCAAGTGGCCACGCCGCTGGCCCAGTTCATCGACGAGCAGGTGTTGCCGGGCACTGGCATCACGCCCGAGGCCTTCTGGGCCGGTTTCGATGCCATCGTGCACGACCTGGCACCGCAGAACGGCGCCCTGCTGGCCGAGCGCGACCGCCTGCAGGCGGCCATGGACGCCTGGCACGGCAAGCACCCCGGCCCGGTCAAGAACATGGCGAAGTACCGCGCCCATCTGGAGAAGATCGGCTACCTGGTGCCGGTGCCCACCGATGTGAAGGTGAAGACCCGGAACGTCGACGCCGAACTGGCCCTGCAAGCCGGCCCGCAGCTGGTGGTGCCCATCACCAATGCCCGCTACGCGCTGAACGCCGCCAACGCCCGCTGGGGCAGCCTGTACGACGCGCTGTACGGCACCGACGCCCTGCCCGAAGCCGATGGCGCCACACGGGCCGGCGCCTACAACCCGGTGCGTGGCGCCAAGGTGATCGAGTACGCCCGCCATGTGCTGGACCGCACCGCGCCGTTGGCCAAGGCCTCGCACGCCGACGCCACCGGCTACGGCATCGTCAACGGCGCCCTGGTGGTGACCTTGAAGAGCGGTAAGACGACCGGGCTGAAAAAGGCAAAGCAACTGGTGGGCTGGCAGGGTGATGCGGCGGCGCCGTCGTCGGTGCTGCTGCAGCACAACGGCCTGCACCTGGACATCATCATCAACCGCAACACCGCCATCGGCGCCAGCGATGCGGCCGGCGTGAGCGACCTGGTGCTCGAATCGGCGTTGTCCACCATCCTCGACCTGGAAGACTCGGTGGCGGTGGTGGATGGTGCCGACAAGGTGCAGGCCTATGGCAACTGGCTGGGCATCCTCAAGGGCACATTGACCGAAGAAGTGGCCAAGGGCGGCAAGACTTTCACCCGCGGCCTGAACCCCGACCGCGTGTACACCGCACCGGGCGGTGGCACCGTCAGCCTGCATGGCCGCAGCCTGATGTTCGTGCGCAATGTGGGCCACCTTATGTGCAACCCGGCGGTGCTGTGGGGCCCGGCCGACAACCCGCAGGAGATCCCCGAAGGCATCCTCGACGCCGTGGTCACCACCACCATCGCGCTGCACGATCTGCAAAAGCACGGCACGCTGCCCAACGGACAGGGCATCGTCAATTCACGCAAGGGCTCGGTCTACATCGTCAAGCCCAAAATGCACGGCCCGGCCGAAGTGGCCTTTGCCAGTGCGCTGTTCGGCCGCGTCGAGAAGCTGCTGGGCCTGCCCAATGCCACCGTCAAGCTGGGCATCATGGACGAAGAGCGCCGCACCAGCGTCAACCTGAAGGCCTGCATC
>JANOAQ010000427.1:0-1835 GCA_031411195.1 Burkholderiaceae bacterium
CAGGAGATGCAGCACCTGTGGGACTGCAAGGTCTTCCTGGAGCTGTGGGTGAAGGTGCGTTCGGGCTGGGCAGACGACGAAGCCCATCTCCGCAGCTATGGCTACGAGTAGACCGGCGTCTCCTCTTCACGCCTATGTCCTGCACCGCTGGGACTGGAGCGAAACCAGCCTCATCGTCGAACTCTTCACCCGTGAACGGGGCCGTGTGGTCGTGGTTGCCAAGGGTGCGAAGCGGCCGACGTCCAACTTCCGCGCGGTGCTGCTGCCTTTCCACCCGTTGCATTTGCTCCTCGGCAAGACACCGGCCGACGAGAGCGGTGAAGTGCACGCGCTGCGCAGTGCGGAATGGGCCGGCGGGGTGCCCCCGCTGCCCGGTGCGGCGTTGTTCAGCGCTTTTTATGCCAGCGAACTGGTCATGAAGCTCCTGGCGCGCGACGACGCGCACCCGGCGCTTTTTGACGCCTACACCGCCACCTTGCTGGCTCTGGCGGCGGGTGCTGACGAAGCGCCGGTGCTGCGCGCCTTTGAACTGGCCGTGCTCCGCGAAACCGGCGTGTTGCCGGATCTGGCCACGGACACGCTCCGTGCCGAGCCCTTGCAGCCGCAGGCACGCTACGCGCTGCAAGCCCAGACCGGCTTGGTGGCCTCCTCCCAGGGCCCATCGGGCGAAGCCTGGCTGGCCCTGGATACGGCGCTGGCCCGGAACGACTGGCATGCGCTGCAAACCGCCTGCGCCGACGCCGGCACCGCACTGCGTGTGCCGCTGCGCGAGGTGCTTCACTATCATCTGGGCCCCGCGCCATTGCGCACGCGCCAGGTGTGGCAAGGTGTGCAGCACCTCAGCCAGCGCACACCGCCCACCCCCGTGCCCACTCCCGCGCCTGACCATGAATCCACTGATCGCCCCTGAAGACCCGCGCGGCCGCACGGCCCTGTCGGTCAACATCAACAAGGTGGCGCTGTTGCGCAACACGCGACACCTGGGCATCCCCAGCGTCGTGCGCGCCGCGCAGTTGTGCCTGGAAGCCGGTGCCGACGGCATCACGGTGCACCCGCGGCCGGACGAACGCCACATCCGCGCGCAAGATGTTGCTGACCTGGCCGCTCTGATGAAGGCCTGGCCGCAGGCCGAATACAACATCGAAGGCAACCCCTTCCACAACCTGATGGATTTCATCAGGGCCCAGAAGCCGCACCAGGCCACCTTCGTGCCCGACGGCGAAGGCCAGTTCACCAGTGACCATGGTTGGGATCTCACCGCCGATGGCGCGCGCGTGAAACCGCTGATCGATGAGTGCCATGCACTGGGCGTGCGCGTGAGCCTGTTCATGGACGCCGACCCGGCCGCCATGGCCTTGGCCCGTGCCGTGGGCGCCGACCGCGTCGAGCTCTACACCGAGCCCTACGCCGCCGCGCACGGCAAGGCCGGACAAGCGGCGCAACTGCAGGCCTTCGCAGCCGCGGCGGCCGCCGCGCAAGCGCAGGGTCTTGGCGTCAATGCCGGCCACGATCTCAACCGCGACAACCTCACCGACTTCCTGCGCGCCGTGCCGGGCGTGATGGAAGTGAGTATCGGCCACGCCCTTGTCTCCGACGCGCTGGAACTGGGCATGAGCGAAACCGTGCGCGCCTACTGCCGCTGCATACACGCGAGCGTGCTCCGATGATCGTCGGCATCGGCACCGACATCTGCGACATCCGCCGCATCGCGGCCACCATGGAGCGCCGCGGCGACCGCTTCGCAGAACGGGTGCTGGGCCCGGCCGAACTGCAGGTCTGGCGCGCCCGCACGGCCCGCACACCAGCGCGTGGGCTGCGTTTTGTCGCCACACGTT
>JANOAQ010000428.1:0-5586 GCA_031411195.1 Burkholderiaceae bacterium
ACACCACGCCGCTGGGCCGCGCCGTCACCGGCACCGCGCTGGTGGTGGCGATGAAGGAAGACGACGTCAACATCTGGGGCGACGGCAGCACCTACAAGGGCAACGACATCGAGCGCTTCTACCGCTATGGCCTGCTGGCCAACCCGGCGCTGCGCATCTACAAGCCCTGGCTCGACCAGACCTTCATCGACGAGTTGGGCGGGCGCAAGGAAATGAGCGAATTCCTCATCGCCCACGGCTTCGACTACAAGATGAGCGTGGAAAAAGCCTACTCCACCGACAGCAACATGCTGGGCGCCACCCACGAGGCCAAGGACCTCGAACTGCTCAGCGCCGGCATGCACATCGTCAAGCCCATCATGGGCGTGGCCTTCTGGCGTGACGACGTGGTGGTCAAGGCCGAAACGGTGACCGTGCGCTTTGAAGAAGGCCAGCCCGTGGCGTTGAACGGCCGCACCTTCGCCAGCGCGGTCGAGTTGTTCGACGAGGCCAACCAGATCGGTGGCCGCCACGGCCTGGGCATGTGCGACCAGATCGAGAACCGCATCATCGAAGCCAAGAGCCGCGGCATCTACGAGGCCCCTGGCATGGCCCTGCTGCACATCGCCTACGAGCGCCTGGTCACCGGCATCCACAACGAAGACACCATCGAGCAGTACCGCAGCAACGGCCGCCGCCTGGGCAAGCTGCTGTACCACGGCCGCTGGTTCGACCCGCAGAGCCTGATGCTGCGCGAAACCGCCCAGCGCTGGGTGGCGCGCGCCATCACCGGCGAGGTGACGCTGGAACTGCGCCGTGGCAACGACTACACGATCATGGACACCACCAGCGCCAACCTGACCTACCAGCCCGAGCGGCTGAGCATGGAAAAGGTCGAAGGCGCGTTCACGCCCGCCGACCGCATCGGCCAGTTGACCATGCGCAACCTGGACATCCAGGACACTCGCGACAAGCTGGGCATCTACAGCCAGGTGGGCCTGCTGGGTGCCAGCTCGGATGGGGCGATCCCTTTGCTGGCCGGGCCTGCAGGTACCCGGCGTTCAGATTGAACCCGGCCCGCGCCAGCGTGCCTCAGGGCGCGTCGGCGTTTGAGTTGCAGCAAGCTTGCACGAATTCGATGATGCGCGCCCCGCTGAACTGGTCAGCCGGCAAGCCGCGCTGGTAGTTGAAGCGCGCCATCACCGCTGGGTCAATCTCGGCCTGGCTGCGCAGGGCCATCCATTCGCCCGAAAACAGCAGTTCATCGCAGGCCACGGCCTGCCTCAGGTCGACATCGGTGTGGCGGCTGTCGGCGGCAATGATCTTGTAGCGTTCACGCACGCGGTGGACCTCTCCTTCGAGCACCTGGATGAAGTCCCCATCCAAGAACAACAAGGCGCCCGTGAGTCCGTACTGGCTGTTGCGGTTGTGTGCGACGCGAATGATGTCGTAGCAATCGCGTCCTTCGATGCCCGGCGCGGCGCGGCTGACGTAGACGAGACGTTCGAACATGGCGGTACGGTTTCCTATGGGGTGCCGGGCCCGGCAGGCAGGCTCGACGGGTTGCGTTCGGCCATCAGCGCAGCAATGGCGCCGGCTGGCCCGGGGCGACTGAACAGGTAACCTTGTACCTCATCACAGCCGGCCTCGCGGACGGCCGCCAACTGCTCGTTGGTCTCCACGCCTTCGGCGGTGGTGCTCATGCCCAGGCACTTGGCCAGGCTGCAGATGGCGCGCACGATGGCCTGCGCATCACCGCCCTGGGCGGCGTCCTGCACAAACGATCGGTCGATCTTGATCTTGTCGAAGGGAAAGCGCCGCAGGTAGCTCAGCGACGAATAGCCGGTGCCGAAGTCGTCCAGCGATATCCGCACGCCATGCTGGCGCAAGGCGTGCAGCACGGACAGTGCGTGCTCGGTATCGTCGAGCAGCACGGATTCGGTGATCTCCAGCTCCAGCCGTTGTGCTGGCAGCCCGGTGTCCTGCAGCGCAGCCAACACGTCGCGTACCAAGGTGCGGCTCTTGAACTGCACGGTCGAGAGGTTCACGGCGATGCGCACCGGCTGCGGCCATTCAACCGCCGCCAGGCAGGCCTGGCGCAGCACCCATAGACCGATGGAAATGATCAAGCCCGTCTCTTCGGCCAGGGGGATGAAGTCTGCCGGCGAGACCCGCCCGCGCTGCGGGTGGTTCCAGCGGATCAGTGCCTCGACACCCCGCACCGCATGCCCGACCGCCGCCACCTGGGCCTGGTAGGCCAGTTCGAACTCACCGCGATCGACGGCGCCGCGCAGGTCGCTCTCCAGTTGGCGGCGCAATTGAATGCGTTCGTTCATCTCGGGTTCGAAGTAGCGCAGCACGCCTCGGCCAGCGCCCTTGGCCAGGTAGAGGGCCAGGTCGGCCGACTTCATCAAACCCTCGGCCTGATCACCATCGAACGGCGCCACGGCAACGCCCACGCTGGCGCCGATGTGCACCTGGTGACCGTCCAGATCAAAGGGCTGCGACAAGGCATCAATCAATCGCCGGGCCAGCACGGTCGACGCCGCCGGCTGGGATGCTCCGATCTGCACGATGGCGAACTCGTCGCCACCGAGCCGGGCGATCAGGTCACCGCCTCGCACGCCGGTGCGCAGCCTGGCCGCCACCAACACGAGCAGTTGGTCGCCCGCCGCATGGCCCAGCGTGTCGTTGATGAACTTGAACCGGTCCAGATCCAGGTACAGCAATGCCAATTCCTCACCGCGGTGCACACGCGGCAGTTGGCGGGTCATCTCGTCGAGCAGCGCGATGCGGTTGGGCAGGCCGGTCAGGCCGTCATGGCGCGCCAGGTAGGCCACCTTCTGCTGGTCGCGCCGCGCTTCGGTGATGTCTTCGTGCAGCGCCACGCACGCCCCCCCTGGCAGCCGTGTGACGGTGACACCAATGATGCGGCCATCACGCAACAGCCATTCACGGCGGCGACGTGTCGGCTGGTCGCCCAACTTGGGTTCATCCCGGTAGGGATCGACGCAGGGCAGTTCTGTGGCGGGATTGGCGGCCATCAGGTCCGTGAATCGCGCCCCTGGCTGGCACAGGGCCTCGGGCAGTTGCCAGAGCTCGCGGTAGCGGGGGTTGGCCACCAGCAGCCGGTCCTCGGCATCGAACATGCTGAAGCCCTGCGGCATCTGCTCGATGGCCTGAACGTACAAGGCGTGACGTGCGGCCAGGCCGCCATCGAACCCGGTTGATTCGCGCAATGGCGCTGCCGGCAAGCAGGTACCGGACAAAACACTGGTCACGTTGGCAGTACGACTTCTTGCTGGCGCGGTGTCCATCTCACGCCTCGACTTGTCGGGACAAGGGAAATGGCAAGTTCATGGGCTGGATATCGGTCACCGGGTCGCCGGCTTGAGCCGGCACACCCGTGATTGCCCATTCAACCGCTGACGCGGTTGCGGCCCTCGCGCTTGCTTTGGTAGAGGCGTCGGTCAGCGGCGTCCATCAGGTCGCAGGCATCGAGCATGGCGCTGCTCCACTCGGCCACGCCCAGCGACATGGTCTGGTGGTGCCGCACGCATTGCCGGTCGCCCGGTGAGCCTGCAGGCAATACGAAAATGTGGTCGGCCACCGCCACGCGCATCCGTTCTGCCAGCGTGCGAGCCATGTCCGTCGTGGCCCCGGGCATCAACACCATGAATTCCTCCCCACCCAGCCGGCCCAGGATGCCGGCGTCGCCCACCACCGACGACACCACCGCTGCACATTCGCGCAGCACCAGATCGCCGGCCGAATGGCCATGGGTGTCATTGACCGATTTGAAGCGGTCTAGGTCGTAGCCGATCACCGCCAGTGGCCGGCCAGTCTGGCGGGTGTGGCGCAGCTCGCGCTTGAGGGCATCGTTGAGGTAACGGCGGTTGTACAGCCCGGTGCCGCTGTCGATCATCGCCATGCGGTAGACGCGGTCGTGCAGGGCCGCGTCCACGCTGCGGTGTTCGTAGAACTTCAGGATCACGCTGCCCAGGCGCAGCAGATCACCGTCGTGCAGCAGGCGCAGGCCGTTCAGGCGCTGGTCTTGCACATAGCTGCCGTTGGCCGAACCCAGGTCGCGCAGGGTGACCTGCGCGCCGTCGACCACCACCTCGGCATGCAGACGGCTCATGCCGGGGCCGTCGATCTGGAGCCCCGCCGCCGCTGAGCGGCCAATGGCGTGGGTGCCCTGGTCCAGCGTGATCTGCCGACCGGTGTCACCGCCGCTGTAGACCACCAGACTGCAGCGCAGGTCGGGCCCCTCCAGGCTTTGAAACAGCGTCAGATCGGCCGGATCAACGGCAATGGTGGACGGATCCCAGTGGGGCATAGCCGGCGGGCCTCGTGGTTGGCAACGAAAGCCTGAAGGTATACCGCAGCCGGGTTAGGCATGGCGCAGGCCACTCGCCGCGCAGGCGGTCGGAGCGTCAACTTGTTCGCAGGGCCTGCGTCAGATCGGCCTGCAGATCGGCAACCGCCTCCAGGCCGATGGAAAAGCGCACCAGGTGGCCCGGCAAGGCCGAGCGGTCGGCACGCATGCCGTTCAGGTCGTAGGGCACCACCAGGCTGACCGGGCCGCCCCAGCTGTAGCCGATCTTGAAGAGCTTGAGCGCATCGACGAAAGCATCCACCTGGGCGATGCTCAGGGCCGGGTCCAGCATCACCGAAAACAAGCCCGCCGCCGCAGTGCAGGTGGCCGCCCAATGGGCATGGCCGGGCGAGCCGGGCAGCGCCGGGTGCAGCACCTGGCGCACCGCCGGCTGCTGGCCCAGCCAGGCCGCCAGGGCACGCGAGGCCTGGTCTTGCGCGTGGTAACGCAAGGCAATGGTGGGCAGCCCGCGCAGGATGAACTCGGCATCGTTGGCGGCCACGCCCAGGCCCAGCTGGCCGTGCACTTTCAAAATGCGCAAATGCAGCTTCTCGTCGCGTGTGCACACCGACCCCATCAGCACATCGGCGCCACCGGAGGGGTACTTGGTGAGCGCCTGCATCACGATGTCGGCGCCCAGGTCAAAACCGCAGAAGGCCAGGCCTGCGCCCCAGGTGTTGTCCAGGGCCACCAGCACGCCACGGGCGTGTGCAGCGGCTATCAGCCCACGCAGGTCGGGGAATTCCATCGTCACCGAACCGGGCGCCTCCACCCACACCAGGCGGGTGCGGTCGTTGATGCGGGCTGCCAGGTCGGCCGGGTCCATCGGGTCGTAGAGCTGGTGGGTGATGCCCCAGCCGGTGAGCACGCTGGCCGCCAGGTCGGCCGAAGGGCCATAGACATTGGCCGGAAGCAGCAGCTCGTCGCCTTGTTTCAGCAGCGCCAGGTTGACGTTCATGATGGCTGCCAGGCCGCTGGGCGACAGGATGCAGAAGCGCCCGCCCTCCAGCGCCGCCAGCCGCTCTTCCAGCAGGTAGGTGGTTGGCGTGCCGCGCAGGCCATAGGTGTAGCCGGTCTTGGCCGTGTAGGTTCGGTTGCGCAGCGCTGCGGTGTCGGGAAAGATCACCGTCGAGGCCTTGAACACGCCGGGCGGCACCGCATCCCAGCTGTCGGGTGCCTGGTAGGGGTGGTGGATGAGGGCGGTGATCGGGTCTTGGGCTTGGCTCATC
>JANOAQ010000429.1:0-4177 GCA_031411195.1 Burkholderiaceae bacterium
CTCGGGTGTGTCGGGTGCGGCGCCCAGGTGCAGGCCAGTCGTCAGCGTGATGTGGGCCGCCTCGAAAGAGCCGGCGCCGGCGCAGGCAATCGCACGCGTGGGTGCAACGTTGCTCGTCTGCCACAGCATGGCCGGCACCACCGCCTCGGGCGTCAGCACGGCCAGCACCTCGGGCGGCAACAGCCCTTCAGTCATGCGGGTAGCGGCGGTGGGCGCCAGGCAGTTGACACGGATATCGCTCTTGGCGCCTTCGATCGACAGCGTCTGCATCAGGCCCACCAGCGCCATCTTGGCGGCGCCATAGTTGGCCTGGCCGAAGTTGCCGAACAGGCCCGATGACGAGGTGGTCATCACGATGCGGCCGTACTTTTGGGCCTGCATCAGCGGCCACACGGCCTGGGTGCAGTGCACGGAACCCATCAGGTGCACGTCCATCACCAGGCGAAAGTCTTCCAGCGACATCTTTGAAAAGCTCTTGTCGCGCAGGATGCCGGCGTTGTTGACCAGGATGTCGACGCGGCCCCAGGCATCCACCGCCTGCTGCACCATGGCCGCCACCGCTGCCGGGTCGGTGACGGATGCGCCGTTGGCCATCGCCTGGCCGCCGGCGGCGATGATTTCGTCGACCACCTTCTGCGCCGCCACCGGCGAGCCGCCTTCACCGGCGGCCGTACCGCCAAGATCGTTGACCAGCACCTTGGCGCCACGGGCAGCCAGGGCCATTGCATGGCAGCGGCCCAGGCCGCCACCCGCGCCAGTGACGATGGCCACGCGGCCGGTGAAATCGAGGGTCATGGGAGTTTGGAGGTTGCGGTATGGAAATAGATCAGCGGTTATACCGTAAGTACCAATGGCCCCAGGCCCCTCAAGTTGGAAAGATCGGCATGTTCAACTTCACCCGAGGAAACCCCATGAACTTGTTTGATCTGCGCGGCCAGGTGGCCGTGGTTACCGGCTCATCCCGCGGCATTGGCCGTGCCATCGCCGAGCGCCTGGCCGAACATGGCGCCAAGGTCGTCATCTCTTCGCGCAAGCAAGATGCCTGCGAGGAAGTGGCCAACGCCATCAATGCCCACCACGGCGCGGGCACCGCCCTGGCCATGGCCGCCAGCATCTCCAACAAGGCCGCGCTGCAGGCCCTGGTGGACAAGACCCTGGCCACCTTCGGTCGCATCGACACCCTGGTATGCAACGCCGCCAGCAACCCATATTACGGCTCGCTGCTCGACATCGGCGACGAGCCCTTCCGCAAGATCCTGGACAACAACATCGTCGCCAACAACTGGCTGGTGGGCATGGTGGCGCCGCAGATGCGGGCCCGCAAGGCCGGCTCCATCATCATCGTCTCGTCCATCGGCGGCCTGCGCGGATCAACCGTGATCGGTGCCTACTGCATCAGCAAGGCCGCCGACATGCAGCTGGCGCGCAACCTGGCCTGCGAACTGGGCCCCGACAACATCCGCGTCAACTGCATCGCCCCGGGTCTGATCAAGACCGACTTTGCCAAGGCCTTGTGGGAAAACCCCGAAGCCCTGGCCGCGCGCAATGCCGAAACCCCGCTGCGCCGCATCGGTGATCCGGACGAGATCGCCGGCGCGGCCGTCTACCTGGCGGCACCGGCCAGCCAGTTCATGACCGGCCAGTCGCTGGTCATCGACGGTGGTGTGACGATCTGATGCCTCCCGGCCGCGGCGTACCGCGGCCGACCTCCCGAGGAGGTGGCGGGGCCGCTTGGGGCGGCCCGGCGCTAGCCCCGCCGACCTGCACGGATGGGCTCCCGTACCATCGTCAGCACCATGCCCGGCCGCCAACTCACCTGGATCGACGACGACACGCCCTTGCCGCCCACGGCCTGGGCGCTGGGGCCAGGTAGTGAAGCGCCCGGCCTGCTGGCCGCCGGCGGGCGCGTGACCCCGCAGCGGCTGGAGGAGGCCTACAGCCGGGGCGTCTTTCCCTGGTTCGACCCCACCAGCCCACCGCTGTGGTGGACACCCGACCCGCGCATGGTGCTGCCCGTGGCCGAGTTCCGCCTGTCGCACAACCTGCGCAAGACGCTTCGGCGCTTCATCCGCACGCCCGGTTGCCAGGTGCGCTTGGACAGCGCCTTTCGCCGCGTCATCACCGCCTGTGCCGCCGCACCGCGCGATGGCCAGCACGGCACCTGGATCGTCGACGAGATCATCGACGCCTACTGCGCCTGGCATGCCCTGGGCCGCGCCCACAGTGTCGAGACCTGGATCGATGGTGACCTGGTGGGCGGCCTGTACGGCGTGGGCATCGGCGCGATGTTCTTCGGCGAATCGATGTTTTCGCACCGCACCGATGCATCCAAGATCGCCCTGGCCGCGCTGGTGGCCTTTTGCCGCGAGCACGGCATCACGCTGATCGATTGCCAGCAGCGCACCGGCCACCTGGCCAGCCTGGGCGGGCGCGAGATCCCGCGCAGCGTTTTCGAGGCCCATCTATCCCGCACCTTGGGGGCCGATCCGCCGCCAGGCTGGGCCTATCATCCACAGATGTGGGCGCATCTTGGCCTGGAGCCAGCCGCGCTACCCGCCGCACCCGACCCTGCCACCGCCTTGCCGCCCCCCTGCGCGTGACCCACCCCAAGGAGCTTCCGCTGTCGCAGTTGCAGTTTTATGCAACCGCGCCCTACCCGTGCAGCTACCTGCCCGACCGGATGGCCCGTTCGCAGGTGGCCACGCCCAGCCACCTGATCCACGCCGACGCCTATTCGGGTCTGGTGGCCAATGGCTTCCGGCGCAGCGGCATGTTCACCTACCGGCCCTACTGCGACAGCTGCCGCGCCTGCCAGCCCTTGCGCGTGCCGGTGGCCACCTTTGCGCCCACGCGCAGCCAACGCCGCGCCTTCAAGGCGCACCAGCACCTCAAAACCCGGGTGCTTCGGCTGGGCTTTGTGCCCGAGCATTACCAGCTCTACCTGCGGTACCAAAGTGGCCGCCATGCCGGCGGCGGCATGGACCAGGACAGTGTCGACCAGTACACCCAGTTTCTGTTGCAGAGCCGGGTCAATTCACGCCTGGTGGAATACCGTGATCCCACCCCCGACGGCACCGGCACGCTGCGCATGGTGTCCATCGTCGACGTGCTCAACGACGGCATCTCGGCCGTCTACACCTTCTACGACCCCGACTTCAAGGGCAGCCTGGGCACCTACGGCGTGATGTGGCAGATCGAGCAGGTTCGCCAGCTCAAGCTGCCCCACCTCTACCTGGGCTACTGGATCGCCGAGAGCACAAAGATGGCCTACAAGGCCGGCTTCGGCCCCTACCAGCTGCTGCGCGATGGCCAGTGGCAGTGGCCCGAGCCCGCAGCGGCAGTCGCCTGAGCACGGCCGGGCGGCAGGCACTCTGCCGCTGGCTTGCCGGCGACAGCCTGGCGCCATGGTGCCGCCTACAATCTGGCGATGGCACTTTCCCCCGTACCCGAGCTCGTCGCCGAGCTGGCCGCTGGCCGCATGGTGATCCTGGTAGACGAAGAAGACCGCGAAAACGAAGGTGATCTGGTGCTTGCCGCCGACCATGTGTCGGCCGAGACCATCAACTTCATGGCCAAGTTCGGCCGCGGCCTGATCTGCCTGACATTGACCAAAGAGCGCTGCGAGCGCCTGCAACTGCCGCCCATGGCCGTGCGCAACGGCACGGTGCATGGCACCGCCTTCACCGTGTCGATCGAAGCGGCCAGCGGCGTCAGTACCGGCATCAGCGCAGCCGACCGTGCGCGCACCGTGCAGGCCGCCGTGGCCAAGGACGCACAAGCCGCTGACCTGGTGCAGCCTGGCCACATCTTTCCGCTGCAGGCGCAAGAAGGCGGCGTGCTGATGCGCGCCGGCCATACCGAAGCCGGCTGCGACCTGGCCGCCATGGCCGGCTGCACGCCCGCCGCGGTGATCTGCGAGATCATGAACGACGACGGCACGATGGCACGGCTGCCGCAGCTGCAGGTGTTTGCCCAGCAACACGGTCTGAAGATCGGCACCATCGCCGACCTGATCGCCTACCGGTCGCACAACGAGACGCTGATCGAATGCCTGGGCGAGCGTGGCCTGATGACGGCCCAGGGCAACTTCATCTGCCAGGCCTTCCGCGACCATTCCGGCGGCCTGCACCTGGCGCTGCGCAAGGGCAGCTGGGAGGCTGAGGACGAGGTGCTGGTG
>JANOAQ010000430.1:0-2036 GCA_031411195.1 Burkholderiaceae bacterium
CCCCAAGGACCGCCAGTTCCACTACGACGTGGAAGGTGCCGGCCACTACGGCATCTTCTCGGGCCGCCGTTGGCGCGACATGGCCTACCCGGTGGTGCGTGATTTCATCCGCCGCTACAACCCGGTGGCGGTTGCCGCAGCCCCGGAGCCCGTGGTTGCCGTCATGCCGATGCCCCAGCCCAAAACCATGGCCACACCCAAGTTGGCCGTGGCCGCCGCCGCTGTGCCGGTGGTCCACGCGGCAGTCAAGGCTTCGGCCAAGCCGGTGAGGCGGGCAAACCCGGGCAAGGCGCCGGCCGATCCGGCGGCAGCGGCCACCAAGCCGGTCAAGGCCGCTGCCCCGCAAGACGCCGTGGCCGCCAAGCCGCGCCGCCGCAGCGCCAAAGCCTGACGGAGATAATCGCAGCGGTGAATGCCGCCCCGATTTTTCCCAGCGACCCCGCCCAGGCCGCGTTGATCGAGCAGATCAACGCGGCCTTGCCACAGACGCAGTGCACACGTTGCGGCTACCCCGATTGCCGGGCTTATGCGCAGGCCATCGCCATCGACGCCGTGCCGATCAACCGCTGCCCGCCGGGCGGCGCCGAAGGCATCTTGCGCCTGGCGGCCCTGACCGGCCAGCCGTTGCATGCCCTGGACACCGCCTGCGGCGCCGAAGGCCCGCGCCTGATGGCCGTCATCGACGAGGCCTGGTGCATCGGCTGCACCCTGTGCCTGGAGGCCTGCCCGGTGGACAGCATCCTGGGCGCCCACAAGCGCATGCATACCGTGATCGAGCCGCTGTGCACCGGCTGCGAGCTGTGCGTGCCGGTGTGCCCGGTCGATTGCATCCGGCTCGAACCCATCACCGGCGATCGCACCGGCTGGTCCGCCTGGTCCAGCGCCCAGGCCGACGAAGCCCGTGACCGCTACGCACGCCACCTGGCCCGCAATGCCCGCCTGCAGCACGAGCAGGACGCCCGCCTCGAAGCCAAGGCCGCCGAAAAACTGGCCGACCTGCCGGCGCACAGCCAGCACACCGACCCCGCCGTGCTCGACCGCAAGCGCGCAGTGATCGAAGCCGCCCTGGCCCGCGCCCGGGCGCGCAAGGCCACCGACGGCGCGGTGTAGCCGGTCGGCAATCCCTTGAATTTTGTGACGCCATGACCCGCTGGCAAGCCAACGGCCTGCTCCTGCTGGCCGCGCTGATCTGGGGCTCGGCCTTCGTCGCCCAGGTGCAGGGCATGCAAGGCGTGGGTCCGCTCACCTTCACCAGCCTGCGCTTCGCCCTGGGTGCCGCCGTGGTGGCGCCACTGGCCTGGGGTGAATGGCGCCGCCTGCGTGCCGCAGGCCATGCGCCCGGCGCGGACCATGCTCGGTGGATTGCGCTGCTGGGCGGCTTGCTGGTCGTGGGCGTGGTGATGCAGCAGATCGGACTGATGGGCACCACGGTCACCAACGCCGGCTTCCTGACCGCGCTTTACGTGCCGCTGGTGCCGGTGTTGGCCTGGGTGTTCCTGCGCCAACGGCCGGGCTGGGGCGTGACCATTGCCGTGCCAGCCTGTCTGGGTGGTACCGCCTTGTTGACGGGTGCCGGCTCGCTGGCGCAACTGTCGGCCGGTGATGCCTGGGTGATGGCCAGCGCCCTGCCCTGGGCCGTGCACGTGCTGTTGGTGGGTGCGGTGGCCAACCGCCTGCACGGCGCCTATCTGCTGGCCTGCGGGCAGTTTGTGGTGTGTGCGGTGGGCAGCGGACTGCCGGCGCTGGTTCTCGAATCGCTCAGCGTGGCCGGGCTGGCCACGGCCGCTGCGGCCATCGCCTACACCGGCATCCTGTCGGTGGGTGTGGGCTTCACCTTGCAGGTGGTCGGCCAGCGCCATGCACCACCGGCCGATGCGGCCATCGTGCTGTCGTCAGAAACCGTGTTCGCCGCTGCTTTTGGCGCCCTGCTGCTGGGCGACCGCCTCAGCGTCATGGGATGGTTCGGCTGCGGCCTGATCCTGGCCGGTATCCTGCTGGTGCAGTGCCTGCCCATGTTGACCGCCGGCGCCAAGGCA
>JANOAQ010000431.1:0-4425 GCA_031411195.1 Burkholderiaceae bacterium
GGAGCCGGTTCCCAGGCGTCTGCTTGTCGGGTGCCGTGCCCTTCGTCTTGTCTTGAGTTTCGGAGTTTGTATTGATGGACGCTGATCGTCCGGCCCCGGCGCAATTGGCCAAGGGCGCGTTGCGACGGCTGGCCGCTGCCAAGCTGGAGCCCACGCCAGCCAACTATGCCCGGGCCTATGCCGACGAGGCCGGCGAACCGTTGCCTGCCGAAGGCGCGCTGCCGGCGCGCGCGCGCGTCCTGGTCGATCGCCTGGTGATGCGCACCAGCGACGACGCCACACTGCGGGGTGAACTGAGCAGCGCGCTGATGGAAGCCCGCTACGACGACCTGCAACGCGCCTTGGATCGAGGGGTCGGTGCGGCGGCTGCCCAGGCTCAGGCCTGGGCGCAGACCATCGATCGCCTGGCCAAGGGCCTGGAGCGAGGCGGGCGCCACTGGACCGGTGCGCGCAAGAAGGACAGCCTGCAGCGCGTGCTCGAAGGCAGCGGCAGTGACAGCCAGCGCCTGCAGCAGCGCCTCAAGCAGCTGATCACCGCCTGGGAGAAGGATCAGCCCGACGACAGCGTGGATGTGGAAACAACGCCGGATGCCGAGCTGGCGAACGGCACGGATGCACCGGCGGCCCTTGCGGCCTCAACGGCACCCGAAGCACGCGCGGCCGGCTTGTCCGCCGATGCCGATGCCGCCGCAATCGAGTCGGCCCCCGCGCAAGGCAGTGCCGGGCCCGACGACCATCCCCGCATCGTTGAAGCATTGCAGACGACCGTGCGCGCCGGCCTGCCGACCGACGAGCCCCGCGCCGCCGAACTGGCCGATGAGTTGGCCGCCTTGGCCAGCCGGGTGGCCCGGGAAGGCGCTACCGCCGAGCTGGCCGATGGCGTGGCCGATGTCTGCCACCGGGTGCGGCGTCTCCTGGGGGTGCGCCACGAACTGGTCGACGAATTGTTGGCGCTGTGTCGCTCGCTGACCGATGGCATCGCCGATCTGGCCGAAGAGCGCAGCTGGGCCCAATGTACCGCCGAGAACCTTCACGAACGCCTGCAGGGCGCGGCAGGGGCGCGGGCTGTGCGCGCCGCCCGTCAATTGGTGGAAGACACCCGCGCGGGCCAGCGCGCGCTGCAGTCCGAGCGCCTACTGGCCCGCGATGCACTGCGGCAGATGGTGCGCCAAGTCCTGGCCGAACTGGGCGATCTGGGTGATCTGACAGGCCGCTTCAACGAGACGCTGGGCACCTACACCCAGGCCATCGAGTCGGCAGACTCCATCGCCAGCCTGGCCGATGCGGTGCGCACGATGGTTGACGAGAGCCAGGCGGTGCACGACCTGGTCGGCGCGGCACGCGCCCGCCTGGCCGCTGAGCATGAGCGCGCCAGCCAGCTGGAAGGCCGCGTGCTGGGCCTGGAGGCCGACCTTCGGCGCCTGTCGGAAGAGGTTTCGACCGATGCGTTGACACGCGTGGCCAACCGCCGCGGCCTGGCCACGGCCTTCGAGCAGGAGTGTTCGCGGGTTGATCGTGACGGGCCGCAAGCCTCACCCCTGGCGGTGGGGTTGATCGACATCGACAACTTCAAGAAGCTAAACGACAGCCTGGGTCACGCCGCCGGCGACGTGGCGCTGCAAAGCCTGGCCGCGCGGGTGAAAGAGTGGCTGAGGCCGATCGACCACATTGCGCGCTTTGGTGGCGAAGAGTTCGTGCTGCTGCTGCCCGGCACGCCGGTGGACGAAGCCCAACAGGTGATGACCCGGCTGCAGCGGCGCCTGAGCGCCAGCCTCTTCATGCATGAAGGCCAGGAGGTGTTCGTCACCTTCTCGGCGGGGGTGACCCCCTGGCGCCCGGGCGAGACCATCGACGCCGCCCTGGCGCGCGCCGACGAAGGCCTCTACGAGGCCAAGCGCACTGGCAAGAACCGGACCTGCATCGCCTGATCTGGCTCCAGCGTTTAGGTGCCAGCGGCCTGGCCGCGCAGGCTTGGTGTCAGGCAGACGTGGTGACATGAGCGGGTGCCCAATGCCTTCAACTTCGCAATTTCGCCCTTTGACTGCCTGAACAGCGACCAGCGCCGCCTGGTGCGGGACAGCGTCGATATCGACTATGTGCGCGAGGGCCAGGCCATGTTGCGCCCGGGTGATGCGCCCACCCATTTGTTCGTCATCATCAAGGGCCATGTGCAGCAGTGGGATGGCGACGAACTGGCCGCCACCTATGGGCCAGACGATTGCTTCGACGGTCGGGCGCTGGTGTCGGGCAAGGCCAGCAGCCGCTTCGTGGCGGCTGAAAAAGTGCTGGCCTACCGCCTGGCCAAGGCGGCCGTCAATGAGCTGATCTCGGTCAATGCCACCTTCGGCGCGCTCCTGTTCGCCGATCTGTCGAAGAAGCTGTCGGCCCTGTCGGCGCACGAGCGCCAGCACGAGTTGCAGAGCCTGACCCTGGCCCGGGTCGACCAGGCCGTGGTGCGGCCGGCCACGCTGGTGGACCGGGATACCGACATCGTGTCGGTGGCGCGGCTGTTCAGCGCGCAGCGCATCACCCATGTGCTGGTGCGCGGCATGGCGCCGGCGCAGGGGCGGGTGGACAGCCCGGCCAGCCTGGGCGTGTTCACCACCGCCGGGCTGCAGCGGGCCATCCTCAGCGGCCGCCCCCTCGACCAGTTGCCGGTGGGCGATCTGGCCAGCCACCCGCTGGTGACGGTGCGGCCGGCCGACCCGCTCTACGACGCCCTGGCCACCATGATCCGCCACCGCGTGCAGCGTGTCGTGGTGGTCGATGGGCCGCCCGGGGGCGAGGTGGTGCTGGGCATGCTCGAGCAGATCGACCTGCTGAGCTTCCTGTCGAACCACTCCTACCTGATCACCCGTCAGATCATCGAGGCGCAAGACCTGGACGCTTTGCGCTCGGCTGCCGGCCAGATCACCAAGATGATCGGCCTGCTGCAACAAGGCGGCACCAAGGTGGGCCTGATCGCGCGCCTGGTGCAAGAGCTCAACGCCAAGCTTTTTGAGCGCACCTGGCAGTTGCTGGCGCCGCCCGATCTGGTGGCCAATGCCTGCCTCTTCGTGATGGGCAGCGAAGGCCGGGGTGAGCAGTTGCTCAAGACCGACCAGGACAACGGCCTGATCTTGCGGGACGGCTACGAAGCCCCGGCCGATCTGCAGGCCATCTGCGATCGCTTTTCAGCGGCACTGTCTGACTTTGGCTACCCCGAGTGTCCCGGCGGCATCATGGTCAGCCGGCCGCAGTGGCGCCACGGTGCGGCCGAGTTTTCAGAAATGGTGCGGCGTTGGCTGCTGATGCCGTCGGCCGACAGCCTGATGGCGCTGGCCATCTTTCTGGATGCGCATGCGGTGTGTGGCGATGCCAGCTTGCTGCAGCAGGTGCGCGCCGAGGTGTTTTTGCTGACGGTGGACAACGACCTGCTGCTGGCGCGTTTTGCTGCGGCCATCACCGCCTTCGATGGCGCCACCGCCGGCTGGTGGAACCGCCTGCTGTCGCTGGAAGACAGCCCCAGCACGCTGGACCTGAAGAAGGCCGGCACCTTTCCGCTGGTGCATGGTGTCCGCAGCCTGGCGCTGGCCCACTCGGTGCAGGCGGTGGGCACGTCCGCGCGCATCGAAGCCCTGTTGGCCGCCGGTGCGCTGCCCGACGACCTGGCCGGTGCCCTGGTGGACAGCCTTCACTTCTTCATGGGCCTGAAGCTCAAGTTGGGGCTGGCAGCCCTGGCGGCGGGCAAGCCGGCTGACAGTGGCATCGCGCTGGACAAGCTCAGCAGCCTCGACCGCGACCTGCTCAAGGACACGCTGGATGTGGTCAAGCGCTTCAAGACGCTGCTGCGCCAGCGTTTCCACCTCGACGCGCTGTGAGCACCGCTGCCTTGCCCGGCCGCTTCACGCCGCAGGCGCTGTGGGGGGCACTCAAGCGGCGCTGGTTGCTCTACCACCTGGGCGACACCCGCTTTGCCTTCATGTGGGACAAACCACCGCCCGACGAATGGGTGGTGCTCGATTGCGAGACCACCGGCCTGAACGTGGCACGCGACGAGATCGTGTCCATCGGCGCGGTGCGCATCGTGGGCAACCGGCTGATGACCAGCGAGCGGCTCGACCTGCTGGTCAAGCCCCGCGGCGGCATGCGGGACGATGCCGTGCGCGTGCACGGCTTGCGTGAGCAGGACGTGGCCCAGGGCCTGGACATCGACGATGCGCTGCAGCGGCTGATGCGCTTCATAGGCGCGCGCCCGCTGGTGGGCTACTACCTCGAGTTCGACCTGGCCTTGCTCAACCGGGAGCTGTTTCCGATGCTGGGCGTGGGCCTGCCGCAGCCGCGCTTCGAGGTGTCGGCCATGTACTACGAGTGGCGGTTTCGCCAGTTGCCGCCTTACCAGCAGCAGGGCAGCGCGCACATCGATCTGCGATTTGCCAGCCTGAT
>JANOAQ010000432.1:0-1759 GCA_031411195.1 Burkholderiaceae bacterium
CAGGCAGCCAGCGGTCGACCGCCAGACCGTCCAGGGCCAGCTTGGCAGTCCACAAAGGTGGGTCGACGCGGCTGTCCAGCGTGCTCTCGCCACTCACGCTGCCCCCGGCCACACCAGCTTTCAACCCACTGACGCGCAGCACGCCGGCGTCCAGCGTGACCAGTGCGTCCAGCGGCTTCAGTGGCGCAACGGCCGCTGTGCCCGAGTCGAGCGAGCTCAAATGGACCTGCAGCCGTGCATCCATGGCGGCCAGCTTTGGCAGGCTGAAGGGCCGGTCAGGCAGCACACGCCCGGCACGCTTGGGCGGCTGATCAGTGCCGATGGCCGGGCCCAGGTCGGCCAGGAACAGAGGGCCACCCCGCAGGGTACCGGTGAGCAGGCCGCGCGGCTGGCCCGGGGTGTAGACGAAATCGCCAGCCAGGTGGCTCTGCCCAACCTTGGCTGCCGCAGACTCCAGGTACCAGATGGCCGCGCTATGCCGCAGCCTGCCACGCAGGTTGAAGGGCTTGGTGCGCGGCAAGCTGACACCCAAAGGCTGCCCCACCGCTGCCATCGACGCCCCAGAAACCTGCACCTGCCCGTCCAGCTCACGGGCATCCAGCAGCGACGCGGCCTGGCCTTCGAAACTCACCTGGCTGCTTCCCTGGTTCAGGCTGGCCTTGAGTTTGACTGGCGGACCCGGCTGCTTGCTCACCAGCGGCAGGCCCGCACTCGCACTGGCCTGCAGCGTGAGGGCTTGCCCGCGCAACTGGCCCTTCACATCGGCGTGCCACTGGTCGTTGCCGTCGGTGCTGAAGTGCGCCAGGGCCTGCAGTTGCATGGGGTCGTCGTTCACGTGCACCGTGCCCTGGCCGATGCGCAAATGGGCAATCTCGGGCAAGGCCATGGGTGGCGTGTCGGGGCGCAAAGTGCCGAACTGCCAATTGCTGTGCCCGGCCGCATCCCTTTGCCAACGCATGTTCAGGTTCTGCACATCCACAGCCAGAAGTTGCACCGGTTGCCCGGGCTGCCAGTTCCAGACGTCACGCCACTGCCAGTGAAGCGCCAGTCCATTGGCTTCGGCCAGCGCTTGCGGATCGCCGGTACGGTGCACGGTGAGTGCCGGCGCCAGCAGACGCGGTGTGAAGATCAGGTGCAAGCGACTGCCCGGCGCCAAGCTCAGTTGCATGCGATCGGCATCGCCGAAGTACCGAGCCACCAACCAGGGCGCCAGGCCGGGCCAGCCGGCCAGATCGAGCCCCGTCACCAGGGCAATAACCGCACCGACGATGGCGGCGGGAACCCAGAGGCGCTGCCATCGCCGGGGCGATGGGGTGGGTTTATCCATGCACCGCCTCAAGCGCTGGTCTGGGGCGATTCAGAGGAACCCTCGTGGATTGAGTGCGAGCCGTGGACTCAGGCCGACAAATCGTTTGCAGTTGCATTCCACCATGGTGACCGTGCGCACCACGGGCCGGAATGGGAGAGGCGGCAATTTCCCCGTAGGACGGCACCGCCACTGGCGCCCATCTGGCGTTGCAGGCGCTGGCGGCTGCGCAATTGGGGTTAGGCCGATGCTGGCACTCTCGGCAGGCCGGGCCATGAAACGACAAAGGGCCCGATGGGCCCGTTGGTCTGAGTTCATGGCGGAGAGGGCGTCCGAGTTCAGCCGGTCCAGCGGTGTCCAAGTGGAGCCAGTGATCCGTAATCGAGATCAAGAGTTGCGTCAACGATATCGCGGCCCCCAGGCCTGACGTTCGCAAGCTTTTCATGTGTAGAC
>JANOAQ010000433.1:0-11027 GCA_031411195.1 Burkholderiaceae bacterium
CCCAGGCAAAGAGCCCGCCCAACGCCAGCCATCGAAACGGCGCAACGGCTGATTCAGGCCCGACCGAGTAGACGTCGCCATAGAGGCCGTGAATGACCAGGGGCGCCAGGAAGTAGGCGGTTACGGCCAAGGTACTGGACAGCCCGATGGCCAGCGTGACGTGACCGGTCAATTGCGTACGCAAGGCGTGAGCGCCGTGCGCCAGGGCGAGCCCCATGGACACGAACAGCGGACTGACCACCAGCCAGGCCAGATCGACCACCGGAACCATCAGCCGGTGGGCAGCACTGAAGGGCGCCAGGACTTCAGGCGCCTCGGGCCGATAGAGCCAGAACACGCCGCCATAGACGGCCAGCTTGTAGCTGACGCCAGCGACACCGATCATCCAGCCACTGCGTACCAATGGCCGCATGCCGGTGTCGGCCCAGCTGGGTTGCACACGGCGGCCCAGCAGGCGCGCAGCCAACCAGCGGCTGCCAAGCGCCATGATGGCCTCCCGCGCGACCACCAGCAGGCCCACCACCGCACCACCGGCCTGCGCCTTCAAGGCCGCGGCACTGGCCAGCAAAAAGCCCAACTGTGTGGCCAAGCCCAGGATGATCGCCCGCCCGTAGGACTGGCGCAGCTGAAACACCAGCTGGTAGCCGTGCATGTGCAGGAGGTAGACACCGAACGCTGCCAGAACCAGCACCATTCGCTGCTCGCTATCGGCGCCGGCCGACAGACCCGCATAGGCGAGCAAGGCGAGCAGCAGCAAGCAGGCCAGCCACCTGCGCAGGGCCAGCAGCGATGCCAGGGTCGACAGTTCTGCGTCGGGATGCGCTGCGATCTGGCGCGTGGCAACCGCCGTGGTGCCCATGTCCAACACCTCCATGGCCACCACGTACACGCCCGACAACAGGGCGACAAAAGCAAAGTCTGCCGGCGTCAGCAGGCGACCGAGCAAGCCGGTGACGGCGATGAACATCAACAACCGACAAACCTGCGCCAAGGCCAGCAGGGCCTGGCTTCGAGCAACGCGGCTGAACATCAGCGACCCATCCGGCCGGTTGGCAGGATGCAACGGGTCAAGTCGAGTCTCCGCGTTCGCAACACTGTCCTGGCCCCCTCAGGGTCAAGCAAAAAATCAGTGTACCGTGGGGTCGGTACGCATTTGACAGTACGCATTTGACAGTACAAGGGCGGGGGCGAGCCAGGTCACCCACTCGTGGGGGGTTTGTTGACGGGTGGTGGCGGGATCGCACATCATGGGCGGTGCAGCCGGCACACTGCCTGCTTGCGAACGGATGGCCCGCCCTGGCCCCTGGCCAGTTGGCAGCTGCACGCTGGCCGCAAAAGTCATCACTGAATTCGCCACTAATAGGCCCTGCGGCCACAGGAAGGTTAGCCATGGAAAAGCTGAAGGTCGTCATTCTTTGCGGTGGCAAAGGTACGCGGGCCTATCCATTCACCGAGCACCAACCCAAGGTGATGATGCCCATCAACGGCACGCCCATCCTGGTGCACCTGATGCGGGTTTACGCGGCCCAAGGCTTCAACGAGTTTGTACTTGCAGCCGGGCACCGCAAGGAAATGCTGTACGACTACTTCGACGGCCGCAACCTGGGCTGGAAAGTGGACATCGTCGACACCGGCGAAGACGCCGATACCGGTGACCGCATCTTCCGCTGTGGCGCGCATGTGGGCGACCGGTTCCTGGCAACCTACGGTGATGGCCTGGGCAATGTCGATCTCAACGCGCTGGTTGCCGACCATGAGCGCAACGGCGGGCTGGCCACGCTGACGACCATTCCGTTGCGTTCGCAGTACGGCCTGGTGGTGTTTGACGACGCCAGCAAGGTGCTGCGGTTCGAAGAAAAGCCGCTGGTGCGCGATTACTGGATCAACGCCGGGTTCTTCGTCTTCGAGAAGCGGGCGCTATTCGAGTGGGGCGGCTCCAACCTCGAGCGCGATGTCCTGCCCAAGTTTGCCAAGCAGGGCAAGCTGCACGTGCACAAGCACGATGGCTTCTGGAAGTCGATGGACACCAGCAAGGACCAGCAGGAACTGGAAGCCTTGTGCGCCGACAAGCACCTGCCCTGGATGCAGGTGCCCAACACCGCGCACGGCGTGCAGGCCAGTGTGGCGCTCGGCGCACCAGTCGCATCGGCGGTCTGACATGAAAATCTACCTCGCCGACCTTCGCTACGACTTTTCAGGCGTCCTGGCGAACGACTGCATGCCGCTGGGCATCGCCTACATGAAGGCGGTGATGGACCGCGAAGACACCGCGGGCGACTTCGAGTCCCGGCTCTTCGTCTACCCCGAGCGCCTGGCTCAGGCCCTGCGCGAAGACCCGCCCGACATCCTGATGGTGTCCAACTACGTCTGGAACGAAGCCCTCGGACACCACTACATGCGGATGGCCAAGGACATCAATCCGAACATCCTGACGGTGATGGGCGGGCCGAACATTCCGCTTGAGCCCGAACGGCAGGTGGCCTTTGTCCAACAGCACGCCCACCTGGACGTGTATGTTCTCGGCGAGGGCGACTTCATCGCCAACGAGATTGCGCGCACCTTCCTCGATCTGGGGCTGTCGATTCCCAGGCTGGGCGAGGCAGGGCTGCCGTCCTGCGTGGTGCGCCAGGCCGACGGCACGGCGCTGTTCAGAGAGTTGATGCCCCGGCACAAGATCGTCGAAGAGATCCCGTCGCCCTTCCTCACAGGCATACAGGATGAGTTCTTCGACGGCCGGCTGGCGCCGATGATCGAGACCAACCGGGGCTGCCCGTTCACCTGCACCTTCTGCGTGCAGGGAACGCGTTACTACACCAAGGTGCACAACTTTCCTGTCGAGCGCATCCAGGACGAAATCCGCTACATCGCCAAGAAGATCAAGGAGCGCTCGCCCAACATGGGCACGCTGCGCATCGCCGACTCGAACTACGGCATGTTCGAGCGTGACATCGAGATTTCGGCCTGCATCGGCGAGATGCAGCGCGACTACGGTTGGCCGACTTTCATCGACGCGACCACCGGCAAGAACATGGCCGAGCGCATCATCAAGTCGGTCGAAAAAGTCGGCGGCGCGCTGGTGCTGTACCAGGCGGTGCAATCGCTCGACGAAGACGTGCTGCGCAAGGTGAAACGGTCGTCCATCAAGCTCGATGCCTACAAGGCGCTGGAAGTGCACATGCGTGGCCGCGGCCTGCGCTCCGTGTCCGACCTGATCCTGGGGCTGCCGGGCGAGTCGCTCACCAGCCACCTCAAAGGTCTGGTGGCGCTGCTGGACAGCAACATCCACCAGATGCACAACTTCCAGGCCATGGTGCTCAAGGGCTCCGAGATGGAGTCGCTCGAGTCGCGCGACATGTTCAAGTTCACCACCCGCTTCAGGGTGCTGCCCAAGAACTTTGGCATCTACGATGGCAAGAAAGTGTTCGACGTCGAAGAGATCGTGGTCGCCACCGATACGCTGCCCTTCGACGACTACATCACCTGCCGCGAATGGCATCTGGTCAGCAGCGTCTTCTGGAACGACGGCTGGTTCGAAGACGTGGTGCGTTACACCCGTGCGCTGGGCATTCGCAATTCCGACTGGTGGTCGGCGATGCTGCCGGCCCTGCGCAACGGGTCACCTGCGGTGCGGGCGTTCCTGGACGAGTTTGTCCAGGAAACCAAAGGTGAACTGTTCGAAACCCGTCAGGCCTGCGTCGACTTCTACTCGCAGGACGTCAACTTCGACAAACTGCGGCGCGGCGAGATCGGCGACAACCTGATGTACCGCTACCGGGCCATCGCGTCGTTCTTCATCTGGGACGACATCTGCGCCTGCGCGATGCAGGCCACGCGCCAACTGCTGATCGACCGCGGCGTCGCGGCAACCGTGCCCGACTTCGATCAGTTCTGGTCCGACTTCAGCACCTACTTGCAGAACCTGCATGCTTCTGGTGGTGTCCGCGAGGCGATCCTGGCCGACCGCCAGGCCACGATGACGCATGACATCGGCGCCTGGCTGGCCAGTGCTGACCTGCTGCGCCCGCAAGACTTCAGTTTGCCCGAGCCGACCGAGTTTGCCTTCAGGCTGACCAGTGACGCCCGCCGTGAACTGGACGCCGCGCTGTCGGTCTGGACGCTGCAGATCAAGGGCCTGTCCAAGATGGTGACCCGGATCAACGTCGATTGGCAGGTGCGCCGCTGCACCCGGGTGGACGTGCCGGCCGAAGCTTGAGCCTGGCCGGCCCCGGCCAGCCCGGTCGGATCAGGCGCCCAGCAGATCCCGAAAGTAGGCGATGGTCGGCTCCAGGCCGTCCTGCAGCGACACCTTGGGCTCCCAGTCCAGCCGGGTCTTGGCCAGCGTGATGTCGGGCCGGCGTTGGCGCGGGTCGTCGCTGGGCAGCGGCATGTGGATCAGCCGTGAACGACTGCCCGTCAGACGCAGCACGTTCTCGGCCAGTTCGAGCATGGTGTATTCAACCGGATTGCCCAGGTTGACCGGCCCTGCAAAGTCGGGGCCGCTGGCCATCATGCGCATCAGCGCTTCGATCAGGTCATCGACGTAGCAGAAGCTGCGCGTCTGCTGGCCGTTGCCGAAGATGGTGAGGTCCTCGCCACGCAAGGCCTGGACGATGAAGTTCGACACCACCCGGCCATCGTCCGGCCGCATGCGCGGGCCGTAGGTATTGAAGATTCGCACCACCTTGATGTCCAGCCGATGCTGGCGGTGGTAGTCGAAGAACAGGGTCTCCGCGCAGCGTTTGCCCTCGTCGTAGCAGGCACGCACGCCGATCGGGTTGACATTGCCCCAGTAGTCTTCGGTCTGCGGGTGCACGGTGGGATCACCATAGACCTCGCTGGTGGAGGCCTGCAGGATGCGCGCACCCACGCGCTTGGCCAGCCCCAGCATGTTGATGGCGCCGTGAACGCTGGTCTTGGTGGTCTGGACCGGATCGTGCTGGTAGTGCACCGGTGATGCCGGGCAGGCCAGGTTGAAGATCTGGCCCACTTCGACATACAGCGGAAAGGTCACGTCGTGGCGTTGCAGTTCGAAGTAGTCGGACTGCAGCAAATGGCGGATATTGGCCCGCGCGCCGGTGAAAAAATTGTCGATGCACAGCACATCGCGCCGATCGCGGACCAGGCGTTCACACAGGTGTGAACCCAGGAACCCGGCACCTCCGGTAACCATCACGGCATCGTGCATGCCATCGCTCCAATGACCAAGACGGGGAGCCCTGTCTTCGGTGGTTCGATTGTACCGAGGCACCCCCCGCACGGCCTCTGAAGCCTGGCGCAGGGCGGGCTGTGGCGCCAGGGCGGAACAGACCGGCCTTTGAACGTCTTTTGCCCGCTTTGGCCCGGCCCGCGGTTGTCAAGATGAGCGTGGCGGTCCCGGTCCTGATGGCGCCCGCCGATCCCGCATCAGCGCACAGGCAAGCTGCCATGGCCCAACGAACCGACCGCCGCAATTTCTCTCCCACCCCGCCCGATTCCGACAGCCCGTGCCTGCGCCGGGGCGGCGTGTCGTTGCGCGCCCCAGCGCCCGGCCGGGCCTGGCTCGTGTCGGCACTGGCCTTGTGGCTGGTGGCCTGTGGTGGTGGCGGTGGTGGTGATTCAGGGTCGTCAACGGGTGGCGGAGTGGTGCCGGTGGCCAACCCCGTCGAGCCGGTCAAACCGCCCCTGGTCACGGCGATCACGGGCGCCGACGCGGGACGATTGGCCGAACAGGCCACTTTCGGCCCCACGCCTGCGGTGTTGGCCAGCATCCAGGCCCGAGGCTCGGGATGGATCGACGACCAGATCATCGCCAGCGCCAGCAGCTACAGCGTGTTGCAGGCCATCTCGACCAATGCCAGTGCCACCTGCCCGCCCACGGGCAGCAGCACTTGCTTTCGCGACAAGTACACCGCCTTTCCCATCCAGCTGCAGTTTTTTCAGAACGCCCTGAACAACCCGGATCAACTGCGACAACGGGTAGCGCTGGCCTATTCCCAGATCTTTGTCGTCTCGTCGTCCACGCTGATGCCGGCCTACGCCCTGCGCAACTACCAGCAGGTCTTGCTCGATGGCGCCTTCGGCAACTTTCGCCAGCTGCTGACCGACATCACCCTGAACCCGACCATGGGCTCGTTCCTGAACATGGTCAACAACGACAAGGGCGACGATGCCGCCCGCGTCACGCCCAACGAGAACTACGCCCGTGAGCTGCTGCAGCTCTTCAGCATCGGCCCGACCCTGCTCGAACCTGATGGCACGCCCACCCTGCGCGGCGGACAACGCGTGCCCGCCTACACCCAGGCCACTGTCGAAGGCTTTGCCAAGGTCTTCACCGGCTGGACCTACCCCTCGCCCAGCGGCGATGCCGCCGCGTCCCGCAACAACCGCACCCCCTGGTTCAACGGCCCGATGATTCCTGTGGCCAGCCAACACGACACGGGCAGCAAGACACTGCTCAATGGCGTGGTGCTGCCGGCGGGTGGCACCGCGCAGAGTGACCTGGCCGGTGCGCTGGACAACATCTTCAAGCACCCCAATGTGGGGCCGTTCATCGGCAAGCAGTTGATCCAGTTCCTGGTCACCAGCAATCCCAGCCCGGGCTATGTGGGGCGGGTGGCCGCCGTGTTCAACGACGACGGCAAGGGTGTTCGCGGCAACATGGGGGCGGTGGTCAAGGCCATCCTGATGGACCCCGATGCACGCGGCAACTCGGCGCCCGACGTCAGGTTTGGAAAGCTGCGCGAGCCCGTGGTGGACGTCGTTGCGGTGTTGCGGGCGCTCAATGCGCGCAGCGACGGTGAGTACCCCAACTATGTGGCCTACCTGATGGGTCAACCCCTGTTCGGCGCCAGCACGGTATTCAATTTCTACCCGCCGAATTTTCCGTTGCCCATGTCCTCCAGCATGGTGGCGCCCCAGTTCGGCATCCTCAACACCTCTTCGGCCAGTGCACGGCTGAACTTCATCAGCGCGGTGGTCTATGCGCCTTCGGGCCTGGTGTTTGCGGCTGACCCCACCGTTGCAGGTGCCATCGGCACCACCGTTGACTTGTCCACCTATGCGGCGGCCGCAGGGGGTACGGTGGACAGCCTGGTGCAGCGCCTGAACAACGATCTGCTGCACGGCGGGCTCAGCAGTGCCGAGGCCACCACGGTGGCCACCGCTGTCAACGCCATTCCCGCCACCGCACCACAGCTGGCACTGGAGCGCGCGCGCTCGGCGACCTATCTGGTGCTGGCATCGCCCCGCTATCAAGTCACCCGCTGACCACCCGAGACCGCCATGTCGCACGTCGATCGCCTAGCTTCACGCCTGTCTCGACGCCGGGCCCTGCTGCGCCTGGGTGGGCTGGCCAGCCTGGGGCTGGCGCCCGGCCTGTGCACGCTGGCCGGCCGCGCCCTGGCCGGCTCGGCCCCGCCGTACAAGGCGCTGGTGTGCGTTTATCTCAACGGCGGCAACGACGGCAACAACATGGTGGTGCCGACAGACAGCACTGGCTACGCCCAGTACCTGGCGGCACGCGGTGGTGCGATCGGCACGTCCGCCAACAGCGCGTTGGCGCTGCCCTACCCAGGCGACCCGGGCGGTGTGCTGCCGCTGCGCGGCACGGCCTACGGCCTGCATCCGGCCATGCCCGAACTGCGCGACCTCTACAACAGCGGCAATCTGGCGCTGCTGTTCAATGCGGGCAACCTGGTCCAGCCTTTCACCAGTGCCGCTGCATTCATGGCCAATGCAGACGCAAGGCGCGCACCTGAGAACCTGTTCTCGCATCTGGACCAGGTGCACCAGACGCAGATCACGTCGCTCGGCCCGGACACCACCACCGGCTGGGCTGGCCGCCTGGCCGATTTCACCGCCCCGGTGACCGCCGGCCTGCCCGCTGTCGTCTCGGCTGCCGGCAATTCACTGATGCTGACGGGCCAGACCGCGATGCCGCTGGTCGTGCCCCAAAGCGGCGCCATGAATTTCAACTTCTTCAGCCAGGACGCGCCCTCGCAGGCCCGCCTGGTCGGGCTTCAAGCCTTGATCGCCAACCCCGGCGACTCTGCCTTGTTGTCGGCACTGGCGGCGCATCAGGGCGACGCGATGCAGAAGGCCGCGATGTTGTTGACCGTGCTGGGCGGCGCCCAGTCCACCGCCATCGCAGCCCAGTTTCCCAATGTCGCCAATTCGGCCCTGGCGCAGCAATTGGTGCAGGTGGCGCTGCTGATCCAGGCGGCCAGCAGCGGGGCGATTGCCGCGCCGTCGCAGCAGATCTTTTTCGTCGAGCTCGGTGGCTTCGACACCCATGATCTGCAGTTGGGTCAGCATGCCGTGCTGCTGTCCGAACTCTCGCGAACGCTTGCCAGCTTTTACCAGGCGCTGGTGCGGATGGGCCAAGCCGACAACGTCGTCACATTCACCATGTCGGACTTTGGCCGAACCCTGTTGCCAACCTCCAATGGCGGCTCCGACCATGGTTGGGGTTCGCACCACCTCGTGCTTGGCGGCACGGGCGCCGTCAAGTCAGGTACCTACGGTGAGTTTCCGTCCCTGGCCCTGGCGGGTGCGTCGGATGTGTCAGACCGTGGCCGGTGGCTGCCCACCACGTCGATCGACCAGTACGGCGCCACCCTGGCCGCCTGGCTGGGGGCACGGCCCGACGCCATCGCGAGCGCGTTTCCCAATTTGCGCAACTTCAGCCGGTCCAACCTCGGTTTCCTGGCCTGAGTTCGGCAAACCTGGCGCTGTTCCGCCCAGGCCGGTTGAAGGGCCGCGCCGAGCGCGCTGCAACCTCGTGTGCGGCGCGTTGGCCAGGTTTTCAGAGGCGGGCTGTGGCGCCCCCTGCAATGGGTGATACGGGTTGTCCTGACCCTCGCGCCGCAGGTCCCCGATGGCAGAATGAATTTTCGTCTCGCCAGAGGACCCACCCGTGCAGCCGTTTGACCTTTACCGAGTCCGCGGGTCCAGCCGAGGCTGGATCCAGAAGCACGGCTCGTCGCTGGTCGAAATGTTCCGCCTGGCCGATGCTGCCCTGATCGTTGCAGCACTGGGGCTGACCCTAAACAACCTGGCCATCGGCTGGAACTGGGAATACCTGGCGGTCGCCCTGACATCGGTGCTCTTGTTCGAGGCCATTGCCCGACGCTGGCATGTCTACAGGTCATGGCGCGCGTCGCCACTGCGCGAAGAGATTGGCCGGGTCACCAGCAGCTGGTTTGTCACCGTGATGGTGATGGCGACCCTGTTGTACCTGCTCGATCCGGGCCCGTTGGTGCAAATGGCCGTCATGCCGACCTGGGGCGCGCTGGCCCTGCCTTTGCTGGCACTCTCGCGCCTGCTGGTGCGCCTGCCACTGCGCTGGCTGCGCCGACGGGGGGCCAACTTTCGTACCGCCGCCATTGTGGGCGCCACCGCCGTCGGCCTGGAAGTGGCCGAGGTGCTGCGCAAGAGCAGTTGGATGGGCGTCAATGTCATCGGTGTCTACGACGACCGCAGGCCGGTGCCCGAGCGGACCAGCCGCGACCTGCAGGTGGCCGGCGACATGGACGCCCTGCGTGAGCGCATCCAGGGCCAGGAGGTGGACATCATCTACATCGCCTTGCCACTGCGTGCCGAACTGCGCATACGCGGCTTGATCGAGGAGTGGCGCGATCGCGCGATCTCGGTCCAGTTCGTGGCTGACTTTTCTGCCCTGGGCCTGTTGAACCCACGCTGGGAAATTCTTGGCGGCATTCCGACCGTGACCGTCATCGACACCCCCCATCAGGGTGTGGACGGCCTGCTCAAGCGCGTGGTGGACATTATCGGCGCCAGCATCGCCATCGCCCTGCTCGCACTGCCCATGCTGGTCATCGCGTTGCTGGTCACGCTCGATTCGCCCGGGCCGGCCATCTTCAGGCAACGACGTTACGGCCTGGATGGGCGCGAGTTCGAGATCTACAAATTTCGGACGATGACGATGGCCGCAACGTCCAGCGCCGAGTTCGTGCAGGCGCGGCGCAACGACGCCCGCGTCACGCGGCTGGGTGCCTTCCTGCGGCGCACCTCGCTCGACGAACTGCCGCAGTTCATCAACGTGCTGCAGGGCCGGATGTCCATCGTCGGGCCGCGGCCACACCCGATTGCGCTGGACGAGTCACAGCGTCGGCTGATCGATGGCTACCGGCTGCGCCACAAGGTCAGGCCGGGCATCACCGGCTGGGCGCAGGTCAATGGCCTGCGCGGCGAAACCGACACGCCCGACAAGATGCTCAACCGCATCCGCTTTGATCTGGAGTACATCGACCGCTGGTCGATCTGGCTGGACATTCGCATCATCTGGCGCACGGTGTTCCAGGTTCTGCGCGACCCCCAGGCCTTTTGAAAAGGAGTTCATCCATGTCCTACATCGACGGTTTTGTGATCGCGGTTCCCACCGCCAACAAGCAGAAGTTCATCGAGCACGCGCGTCACTTCGACGCGCTCTTCATCGAACTGGGCGCTATCCGCGTGGTCGAGGGCTGGGGAGACGACGTCCCCGACGGCAAGGTGACCGATTTCCGCCGCGCAGTCCAGGCCACGGCCGAGGAAACGGTGGCCTTTTCGTGGATTGAATGGCCGGACAAGGCCACCCGAGACGCCGGCATGAAGAAGTTGATGGAAGACCCCCGCATGGACCCCTCAACACCCGGCAATCCACCCATGCCCTTCGACGGCAAGCGCTTGATCTTCGGCGGCTTCGAGCCGGTGGTCGAAGTCAAGGCTTGAGCCACAGCGCGACGCCGCGGCTGGATCGGGACAGCGTCTGAACTGCAGTGGTTCTCGCCGCGAGCCTGCGGCTCATGGCGATGTGGCTTGTTCGGCCGGGTCGCCGGCTCAAACCTCGAAGAAGTCCTCGTCCACCTTCTTCAGATGCAGCACATCCTCATCCCGGCAGCCCACGTTATAGCGGATCATCAGCCGCGAGAGTTGCAGGCCATCGATCAACACGATCCGTGAGCCGAGCCCGCGCGCAGTGTCGACCGCCGGCTGGCTGAATGCCGAAGTCGTGACGAAGATGCCCTTGTGGGCCTTCTTCAGGCTCA